>JAYVJD010000282.1:0-2939 GCA_043769625.1 Pseudomonadota bacterium
ATTTCACTTCATCTAACCAATTATTTATCGAGTTTTTAGCTTCTTGCATAAGTCTGATTGTAGGCAATTAAACCAACGCCCCATCAAAACAGACACAAATCAGAATCAAAGCCGCACAGGAATTCCGCGCTCAGCCATGCGCTGCTTGGCTTGGCCGACAGTATATTCACCATAATGAAAAATGCTAGCAGCCAAGACAGCATCTGCGCCACCTTGAATGATGCCGTTGGCCAAATCATCCAAATTACCGACACCGCCAGAGGCAATAACCGGCACGCTGATGGCATCGCTGACCGCTCGGGTCAGCGCCAAGTCAAAGCCTGATTTGGTGCCGTCGCGGTCCATACTGGTGAGCAAAATCTCGCCCGCGCCGCGCTCCGCCATCGCTTTGGCCCAGGTCACAACGTCCAAACCTGTGTTTTTGCGACCGCCGTGACTGTAAACATCCCAGCCAGCGCCGATTTCTATGCCGTTCACGAGGCGTTTGGCGTCTTCGTTCGAGCGTCGCTTTGCATCTATCGCCACCACAATGCACTGTGCGCCGTATTTGGCGGACGCATCGGCAATCACGTCAGGATTGGCAATCGCGGCGGAGTTGAAGCTGGTTTTGTCTGCGCCCGCGTTCAGCAAACGCCGCACATCGTCCACCGTCCGCACGCCGCCGCCGACTGTCAAAGGGATGAACACCTGCGAAGCCACGGCTTCGATGATGTGGAAAATCATGTCCCGCGCGTCGCTGGTGGCGGTGATGTCCAAGAAAGTCAGCTCATCCGCACCCTGCTCGTTGTAACGTGCGGCGATTTCGACCGGGTCGCCAGCGTCGCGTAATTCAAGGAAATTAACGCCTTTGACGACGCGGCCACCGGTGACGTCTAGGCAGGGGATGATTCGTTTAGCGAGCATGATTTGACTTTACTGAATTAATTGACTTATTTTTATAAATTGACATTTTTTTAAATTATGACAGAATTACGCAAACAGAGTTTACATGATGAATATTGAAACATTAAAAAAAAGTAAAGGTAACACCATGACCTCCATAGCCATGTCAGAAAACGGGCGTGTATTAATACCTTTGGCCATACGTGAACAACTGGGTTTCAAACCTAACGGTAAGATTTTCGCTGAAATTAAAGATGGCAGTTTGGTTTTGACACCATTGGCGCAACACTACGCCAATTTACGTGCTTATTTTGACAAGCATTTGAACGTACCCGAGGGCGTTTCATTGGTGGATGAGCTGATAGCTGATCGTCGCTTGGAAGCCAAACGTGAGGATGCTGGGGAATGATTCATGTGATGGATTCTTCCGCGATTTTGGCGATTTTGCGAGGTGAGCCTGGCTGCGATTATGTGCAAGAACTATTGCAAAGCGAAGAGTGCGCTATCAGCAGCGTCAACATGGCTGAAGTGGGCAGTAAGCTGATTGACTATGGTTTGCCGCCAGAAGAGTTCCCACGCATTGCGCGACAACTGCAAATCGACATCATTGATTTCAACACCGATCAGTGCATACAAAGCGCCCAAATCCGAAAAATCACTCGATCGGCTGGTTTATCGTTAGGTGATCGCGCCTGCGTGGCACTCACTCAACTCATAAAAGGCTGCGTCGTCACCTCAGACCGCGCTTGGCTAGATATTGCGGAAGCCACTCAAATTCAGGTGAAAATGATTCGATAGCCGTTGTATTTATTGCCTGAGAAGCTATTATAAATATAGCAAAAATGTGTTCAAAAGCGTTTAATAGCACTACTTTAGAAACTTGTAATTGATGCACCCATCGGTCCATAAAAGGCACGCGTAGCATTTTTGTAATTACCGACAAAGCAAAAACTATCTAAGTGACAATCCCACATATCGGCAACACTGCCGATCAGAATCGCTTCGCCATATAAATAATCAGGATGGAAAATTGCATTTCTTTCAGCATTTAATGCGTAAAAAATATCGGGCATTTCTGAATATCCATGCTGAACCTCTCGTTGGAATAACTCGACTTTGAATCCTATTTCACTAAGGATATATGCAACTCTTTCCAACGAATTTTCTTCGAGTGAAGTAACAAGCCATTGCGTCTCATAAAGTCCAAGACGAGCCAATGTATTGTCGTGTCCACTGTTATCAGTCAAACTCTCAATGGTCGAATCTATAAGTAGCCTGAATTCTGCGATTAACTCATCAGATAACGGTCTGCTTTGCATCATTCGAAATCAACCATTCAATTCATCCGCCCGAGCCTGCGCAGCTTCAAAATCCAAGTCACCAGAATACACCGCGCGACCGCAGATCACGCCCTCAACACCCTCGTCTTCCACATTGCACAGCGCTTCAATGTCCGCCATGTTGGACAAACCGCCCGAAGCGATGACGGGAATGGTCAAAGCCTGAGCCAGCTTCACAGTGGCTTCGATGTTGATGCCGGTCAGCATACCATCGCGGCCGATGTCGGTGTAGATGATGGACTCGACGCCGTAGTCTTGGAATTTCTTGGACAAATCGATCACGTCGTGGCCAGAGAGCTTGCTCCAGCCGTCGGTGGCGACTTTGCCGTCTTTGGCGTCTAGGCCGACGATGATGTGGCCACCAAAAGCGGTACAGGCATCTTGCAAAAAGCCGGGGTTTTTGACGGCTGCGGTGCCGATGATGACGTAGCGCAGACCGGCGTCCAAGTAACGCTCAATCGTGTCCAGATCACGAATACCGCCGCCCAACTGCACTTCTACCTCGCTACCGACTTCTTTCAAAATCTTGCGAATGGCCATCTCGTTTTTGGGTTTACCTGCAAACGCTCCGTTCAAATCGACCAAATGCAGACGCCGCGCCCCTTTGCTGACCCAACTACGCGCCATGACCGTGGGGTCTTCGCCAAAGGTGGTGGATTGGTTCATATCGCCTTGGATGAGGCGAACGCAGTGACCGTCTTTTAAATCTATCGCGGG
>JAYVJD010000283.1:0-18682 GCA_043769625.1 Pseudomonadota bacterium
CTCGGCATCGACACGTACTCTGGCGTGTTGAGTATCAGCGGCGTGGACAGTTGGAATTCCTGCTGCGTACTCATGTGGAAGAAACGCCTCGATCGGGGCTGGTCCAGCGTGCGCGCTTACCGCGCGTGCGCAGCAACACTTTCGGCAACGCGACCACCGAAGTCAACATATTCAACATCCAATACGCCAGCGGATACCAAATGGACCAATAATAATTTTGCAGCAGGTTTTTATCGTAGCGTCGATCCAGCACCAAACTGATAGCCACTTGAATCAAACAGGTGGTAGCGATAATCACGCCGGTCCATTGCGGCAAAATGGTCTGGACCCAATACGGCTCCGGCACGATAACGAATTTTCCCGCCAGCCACAAACTCACCGTAGCAACCATGCAATACGACCAGAGCATACTAGAGAGATATTCCACATACACCGGCCACATGCGCCGCTTACGCCAGCTTTTCCACATGCCCGAATATTTTAGAATCGCTTGCGCCCCGCCCATCGACCAACGCAAACGTTGTCGCCACAAACCACCAATGGTTTCCGGCATCAAAATCCAGCATAGCGCCGCCGGCTCGAAGCGCACATCCCAATGATTGAGTTGCATCTTCCACGAAATGTCGATATCTTCCGTCAACATATCGCGGCTCCAGTAGCCGACTTGATGCAAGGCTGATTTGCGAAAACCGGCGACCACACCCGACACGGTGAACAGGCGGCCATAGGTACGTTGCGCGCGCTTAATGAGACCGATGATGGAGGAAAATTCGCCTACCTGAATGCGGCCAAGCAGGGTCGAGCGCGTACGGATACGCGGATTACCGGTAACGGCGGCGACGCGCGGCGAGGTGAGAAAATGCCACATCATCCAGCGCGCCGCCTGGCGATCAAGAATGGCATCCCCGTCAATACAAATTAAATAATCGGAATCGGCCATCGCCGCCGCCATATTCAAGCCGACTGCCTTGCCCTGGTTTTTGGCCAGGTGAATGACACGCAGTCGCGGGTGCATTGCAGCCATCTCATCCAGAAATTCGGCTGTCTTATCTCGACTGCCATCATTGACGGCAATCACTTCGAAGTCAGGATAATTGTGCGCGAGTAAATTACCTACTGTGTCGCGTACTTGTTTTTCTTCGTTGTAACACGGTACGACGAGAGAAATTTTAGGATAGCTGGATAATTCAGGCGGGTGGCCGGGCTCGCTACTTTTTCGTTCGTAGTGATACCAATAAAACAGCGCTCCCGCCATCCACAAATACGACATGAATAGCGGATAGTAAAACGTGAACGCAAATAATATTCTCAGCCACTCGCCGTCTATCATGCTCAGGGCCTCGGATGTTCGCGAAGTGAAAAAGCGGGCGCGATGGTAGCCGCGTCGGGCAGACCGCGCACAAAATCATCCGGGTAATAGCCAAAATTCAGCGCGCCGGAAATCTGTAATTGGCGCATTTGATCGCGCAGCAATTCCGGCGCGAGAGGCGATTTTTTTTCCCAGTCCACGCTTTGTAATTCAAACACGGTTTTTTTCAGCGCGCCCGGCGTCTTGCTCACCGTGCGCACTAATTGGTCGAGCCAGATCTGCGGCTGCGCAGCTTTTTCCATATACGGCATGGCCATAATGGCGACCCAATCATAGGTCTGCAAAAATGAGGGCAACGATTGCGCAAACCATGCTTCGGCTGCCGGCTCCAGCACCACGCGCGCGTAGAGATTGCGCGCCGTTTTGATATGCGGCCGATATTTTTTTATGCGGTCGGCCAACTCCAACGTAAAGCTATTCAAAGCCTTGGTTTTTTCGCGCGTCCACTGCGCCGACAGATTAGGGTCGGCGCGAATGGCCGCGACATCGCCGGGCAGGTTCCACTGCTTGGCATAGTGCGCCAAAGCTTGCGGACTCGCGTCCTCATAGTCAGTCAGCACGGCGTCATCATGAAACAGCACGCCGTCGATATATGAATTTTTTCCCAAGTCTTCATAGATTTCGTTCACCACAGCGCGCGCTTCCGGCGCAAACAAGGTGAGGCGCTTGTAGGCGTGCTTCCCTTCTGGCTTCGACGCCTGCACTGTCATGGCGGCAGCCGGATGGTCGGTGGGAAGGGCAAACGCCAGCACTGGCAACCACGCATATATTTTCGCGCCGGTGCGGCGATTGATCTGCCACGCAACGCGATTAAAAATATCCGCACGCACGGGCAAATGTCGATTGGGAAAATACAAAGCGCGCGCGCTGCCATCGCCCTGGCTGTCGGCAAACGCCTGCAAGTAAACCGTGTTGGCACCGACGCTGATGATTCGTTCGAGCAAGGCGCTGAGATTTTTTTCCTGCTGCACTGGATTGGGGTCGTACACGTAATCGAGGTCCACGTGCATCACGCGACTGATGCCAGCGCTGCCGGGATCACGCAACAAATACGTGTATTCAGGCAACAAGGGGTTCAGCCGCACTAAGCGGCGCGGAATAGCGTTGATTTTTTTGCTTTCGTCAAAGCGGCTGTCTTCCAAGGTCAAGCCGACTGGCATACCCAACGCTTCCGCTGCCTGGCGCAAAATTAAATTATCGCGGCCATACGGCCATACGACAGCATTAGGACGGATGCCGGTTTCTTTTTCAATCAGCGCCGAGTTACGCGCGAGGTCGCTACGAATTCGCGTCAGATAAGCGTCATCAGTTTCGTAGCTATTGCTAGTCTTATCGAAGAGACGTGACACTGCGGCAGGCTGGGCGTTACCTTGCGGATTGGCAATCGCACCCTGATGTAAGGCGTAGGTGTGCGAGGCAATATTAACCAAGCCGCTGCTCTGCATGATGCGTACTTGGTCCCACGTCACAAACGCCTTGCGCGGCGTCGGCGTGCCGTCGTAAATTACTTGCCCATCAAGCGGGGCATCCATCCATTCGCCCACCAGCGCGAGCACGGCCGGATAATTAAATTCGCGCAACAGAGGATAAATTTTTTCGTAGAAACTGACGTAGCCGTCATCAAAAGTTAGCAGCACGGCTTTATCCGGCAAGGTTTTTTTACCCGCGCGCGCCGCGATCACATCGGCTAAGGACACCGGATGGTAGCCGTTCTCGCGCATCCAGGAAAACTGCGTAACCAGTTGCGTGACATCCACCGACAAACTATCGGGACGCGCATAAATATCGTTCACGACGTCGTGATAACACAACACCTGCACTTCGTTGGCAGCGTGCGTCTGCAACGACCAGCAGGCCGCAAATACTATTAAACAACGGGCGATCCAGTGACGCATCAGAATCTCCGGTTAAAGCTGAAATTGGCGTAGTTGCGGAAATCTTGTACGCCATCATAAGGATGCATCGAGCGTCCGAGCGCGAATCTGAATGCCATGACGTCGGACGCATTCCAATCGATTTCGTAATTAATACGGGCGCTGGCCAGATTATCAAATCCATCCTGATCATAGGAGCCGACAGACAGCGACAGACGATGCCACAGGCTTTTTTGTTCTTCGCGCCAATGCAGCCACTCGCCGGTTAAGCTGAAATCGGAACTCAACGCCTTGGCCGGGTTGAAATACGGCGTACCAGAAATGGTGTTGCGCATCCCGGACAGCCCGATGCCGAGCGAGTAACGATTCTGGTATTCAGTTTCAAATACGTGCGCATAATTCGCGCCCCACTCATCGCGCACGTTGCCATCGGTGAACCGATGACGTTGAATGTCGGCACTGGCACGATGCATTTCATTGTCACGGACGGTGATACCTAAGCCAACGCGTTTGGCGCTGATTCCCGCCACAGCCGCGCGCACGGGCAAGCTTTCATCGGCTGATTCTGCATTTGCGCGGATACTGTATAAGTCATTGATTTTATTAAATAAATTTAAAACTATCCCCGCGCCAGATTGTGCGTCGTTGGGATTTTTGGTTACGCGCGTCACGTCGGTATTGACCAACCAATTGCGTGCTTTATATTCCACGCCGACTCCCGCGCGATGGCGCGAATAGCTTGATTCATCCGCCAACACATCGCGCGTGTGCAAGCTGCGTGCATACAATCGCCATACATCGTTGATCGGCTGCGAATACAAACGCGCTTCCCAGCGGCGATCTTTCGACGCGTTCACCGCTTGGTTGCCATCACCCGCTTCACCATTCAAAATGAATTCTGGCAGGTGATGGACAGCTGAACGTCGTTGCGCCGATCTTACTTGTCGGTTCTCTGGCCGCACGCGAACCATTTCGTCCAAATCAGCATCGGACTGCCGCCAGTCATTGATATTGGCGAGGGATGTGATGTGGCCTAATTTGGCTTCGGTATTGTCCGGTGCCATGGCTAACAACCAGCGAAACTCTTCGTCAGCACGACGTGGCCAACCGCGCCAGTTATAAATATTGCCCCGATTCACACGCACGTCTTGATTCGCCGGCACGCTATCGACCAGCGCATCCGCACGGCGGTTGGCTTCGGGCAAATCATCGGCATAGGCGCGCACCAGCATGGCAAGCACGCGCGCGCGCACATAGCCGGGATTTTCTTTTTCAATTTCGGGAAAGCGTCGATTCAAAGTGAGCGGCTCGCGTTGGGCAATATCATCGACCACTCGCTGCGCTTCGCGATGTTGCTCAAGATCCGACAGCGCATAAAATAATCCGTAACGATATTTAAGCGTGCTGGGTTCTTCTTTGATCAATTGCTCGAACATCGGCCTGGCTAGATCGGGGCGCTTGATACCGAGAAACGCCTCAGCCACCACCATGCGCGCATAAGCGGGCGCGACAAAGCCAGTGTGAATCGCTTGCGTATATAAATCCGTCGCTTCTTCGAACCGCTGGCGATTCACCAGCGCGACCAGTTTGTCCGACAAGGCGCGTCGCTCTAATGGGCCATTCGGCGTGTCGATGGGTTTTAGCTGCGACAAGGTGGCATCGATTTCCTGCAACGCAATATCGGTATTGCGGAAGCGCCCGTTCGGCGTATCTTCGTCGGCTTCTGCCCAGCGGATATGCGCGGCGGCACGGTCAAGGCGCAAGTTGAGCTGATCAGCCGACGACATGATGCCGGCGCTTGCATCGGCTAAGCGCAGCGCCTCGTGCGCAGCCCCGATTGATGCGAGCAAATTAATCCGCGCTTGCGTGGCGGTTTTCCCAGCGGGATCCAATTGGCGCATTTGCGCGTACGCCTCCAGCGCTTGCGGCGCGTTGCCCGCCTTGCGCAGAGCGTAGCCGTAGGCTTCCCAGATCAGCGGATTTTTTGCATGCTGTTGCAATGCATGCTTTGCGCTGGCTAACGCCGCAGGATGGTTGCCGAGGTCGGACAAGGTATAGATTTTCCCCTGATGGCTCGGCGCTCGTTCGGGCGAGCGAGCAAGCACGTCATCGTAAAGTTGTACCGCTAACGCCGGCTGTCGGCTGGCGCGAGCTGAGTTGGCCAGCGCCTCCATCACATACACCGGTGCCTTGGCGCGATCGATATTCGGCAACTCGGCTAAGGCCAACGCATGACGACCTGCTTCTGCTGAAACCGCGATGTAATCATGCAGCACACGCAAATCATCGCCATGCGCACCACGCATAATGGCGAAGTAATCGGCGGCTTGTTGTATTTTGCCTTGCCGAACCAATTGCAGAGCCGCTTGGTAACCGGCTTCGCCAAGAACGAAATTTGACGCAGGCGCCGTTGCTTGCGCGAGTTTGATATGGTCAGAAACAACGTCGAGCATCAGGGCAAGCTTGAGCGGCAAAGTGGAGCCATTAGCGCTGGCCATCGCCGGCGCCCCGATCAGCAACGCGGGTAGTAGTAGCGAAAAGGGACAAACGGAAACGCGAGGCAGTGCTTTGTCAGCTTGGCGGGAGAACGACATTTTTTTGATGAGTATTTTTTTCAACATAAATAGGCTGAGCACAGACTTGGCAACTTGAAGCAATCAAATCTCTATCGAAATAAATCACAGAATGACAAATCTCATTTCAAGCAGAAAACTAATAGCCATTATGCCCCTGGTGAGTTGCCCTAAGCCGGTGGCGGGAGCTTGGCTTTGCGCGTAGAAAATTTATCCATGACCCACATCACATAACCCGACAAGGCATACGCAACAAATAACCCAAACAGCACGCGCGGGGGGTCGAGCGTCGGCACGACAAATGCGCCCACTACCACCAGCACCGCCCAGAACGGCACGCTCTTGCTCAAATTGAAGTCTTTGCCGCTGTAAAATTTAATATTGCTCACCATGCTGAGGCCGGCGAACAAGCTGACACTCCAGGCGACCCATTTCATTTGCTCGCCGCGAACATCGTAATCGTGCATGACCCAAATAAACCCGGCGACCAACGCCGCCGCAGCCGGGCTGGGCAAGCCGGTGAAATAACGTTTGTCGGCAACATCGAGCATGGTATTGAAGCGCGCCAAACGCAACGCGGCGCACACGCAATAAATAAACGCGGCAAGCCAGCCGATTCGGCCCATGTCTTTCAACGCCCATTGCAGCAGCAACATCGCCGGCGCGACGCCGAACGACACCATGTCGGACAAGCTATCGTATTCTGCACCAAACGCGCTTTGCGTATTGGTCATGCGCGCGACGCGGCCGTCGAGCGCGTCCATCACCATGGCGAAGAAAATAGCTAGGGCTGCATTTTCAAACTTGCCACCCATGCCTTGCACGACAGCGTAAAAACCAGCGAACAAGGCCGCAGTGGTAAACAAGTTCGGCAAAATATAAATGCCTCGACGACGCGGTTTAACGTGTACCGCGTCGTCTTGTTCGATGTGCGCTTCGTGGCGTTCCGGTTCATGCATCATGGTTAGCCTGTGCCGAAAAGTGAGTGAAGAAATTAATTAACCAACTCCGCCAATATGGTTTCTGTTGCAGAAACTTTATCACCAATTGCGACTTTCGGCTTGGAGCCTAGCGGCAAATAGACATCGACGCGCGAGCCGAAGCGAATAAAGCCGTAACGCTGACCGCGCGTCAAGCCATCACCTTTGCCGACATAACAAAGTATACGCCGCGCGACCAAGCCGGCAATCTGCACGCAAGTCACATCGACGCCGTTTGCAGTTTTAATCCACAGCGCGTTGCGTTCGTTTTCCAACGAGGCTTTATCTAATGCGGCGTTGAGAAATGAACCCGGGTGATACCAGACGGATTCAATTTTTCCATCCACCGGGCTGCGATTCGAATGCACGTTGAATACATTCATGAACACGCTGATCTTCAAGGCTTGGCGATTCAGATACGGATCCAACGCTTGCCCTACGACGACGACACGTCCATCAGCAGGCGATAATACTGCGTTGGCATCCTGCGGAATTTCGCGACCCGGGTCGCGAAAAAATTGCAGGACGAACAGCGCGATGATCCAAAACGGCAGCGACCACCAGCAAAGAAAATACGTGGCGATGAGAGAAATTACCACGGAGCCAGCCAGAAACGGCCAGCCCTCTTTGGCGATAATCGGGTGCGGATAATTTTTCATCAATTAGTTTTTGCTTTGATCAACCAATTTGTTTTTCTTGATCCACGGCATCATGGCGCGCAATTTCTCGCCGACGATTTCGATCTGGTGTTCCGCGTTCAAGCGACGGCGAGCGCCAAGTGTTGGCGCACCGGCGCGATTTTCCAGGATGAAGCTCTTGGCGTATTCACCAGTCTGGATGTCTTTCAAAATATCACGCATCACTTGCTTGGTGTTGTCGTTGATGACGCGCGGGCCGCTGACGTATTCGCCATATTCGGCATTATTCGAAATCGAATAATTCATGTTGGCGATACCGCCTTCGTACATCAAATCGACGATCAATTTAAGTTCGTGCAAACATTCGAAATAGGCCATTTCCGGCGCGTAACCGGCTTCGGTCAGTGTTTCGTAACCGGCTTTTACCAGCTCAACGCAACCGCCGCACAACACCGCTTGCTCACCGAACAAATCAGTTTCGGTTTCTTCGCGGAAATTGGTTTCAATCACGCCGCCTTTAGTGCCGCCGTTTGCAGCTGCGTAGGACAGCGCCAAGTCTTTTGCCTTGCCCGATTTATCCTGATACACCGCGATCAATGACGGCACGCCGCCGCCTTGGGTGTAAGTCGAACGGACTAAATGTCCTGGGCCTTTCGGCGCAATCATGATCACGTCGAGGTCGGCGCGCGGCACGACTTGGCCGTAATGCACGTTGAAGCCGTGGGCGAAGGCCAGCACGGCGCCCTTCTTAATATTCGGCTCGACTTCATCGCGATACACCTGGGCGATGGTTTCATCCGGCAACAACATCATCACGACGTCCGCGCTTTTTACCGCTGCCGCAACTTCAGCGACTTTGAGTCCGGATTTTTCTGCTTTGCTCCATGACGCGCCGTCTTTACGCAGACCAACGGTGACTTTTACGCCGGAGTCTTGCAGGTTTTGCGCGTGGGCGTGACCTTGCGAGCCGTAGCCGACGATGGTGACTTTTTTGCCCTTGATGAGTGACAGGTCTGCGTCTTTATCGTAATATACTTTCATTTTATAGCCCCTAAATAGTTCAATTTAATCAAATAGTTACTAAATTTATTGCTGAATGCTAAATCAGACTTTCAAGATCCATTCGCCGCGCCCGATACCGGATGAGCCAGTACGCACGGTTTCCAGAATCATGGCTTTATCCAACGCGCCGAGAAAGCCATTCAACTTATCCCGCGTACCGGTGAGTTCGATGGTGTAACTTTTATCCGTCACATCAATAATGCGGCCACGGAAAATATCTGATACGCGTTTTATTTCCTCGCGATCTTTTCCGGCAGCGCGCACTTTGACCAGCATGAGCTCACGCTCAATGTGATTACCTTCGTTCAGATCGACGACCTTGACCACTTCGATCAACTTGTTCACTTGCTTGGTGATTTGCTCGATAACTTCATCGGAACCCGACGTGACAATGGTCATGCGCGACAGTGTGAGGTCTTCTGTCGGCGCGACGGTGAGTGATTCAATATTATAACCGCGCGCTGAGAACAGCCCGGCTACGCGCGACAACGCGCCCGCTTCGTTTTCAATTAATAAAGACAATATATGACGCATGATTTCGCTTCGTTTTCACAGCGTGGCGTGTGCCATGCCGTATAGTTTTTGGAAGCCCGTGGATTGAGACGTTAGGAATGCGTTAAAGGTTGGGAACACATCCCGCGACTACCACCCTCGTGGGGCGGCGCCGCGAATACTGCATTTTAACTTACAAATCTTCTGCCAGAATAATTTCCGACAAGCCCTTGCCGCCGGGCACCATGGGGAAGACGTTTTCTTTTTGGTCAGTGATGAAATCCATAAACACCAAACGTTCTTTCAAGGCGAAGGCTTCTTTCAGCGCGCCTTCAACATCGCTCGGTTTTTCGATTTTCATGCCGACGTGACCATAGGCTTCAGCTAATTTAACGAAATCCGGCAACGCTTCCATATAGGATTCAGCGTAACGGTTGCCGTAGAAAAATTCCTGCCACTGACGCACCATGCCCATATAGCGGTTATTCAAATTGATAATCTTGATCGGCGTGTGATATTGCTTGCAGGTGGACAATTCCTGAATACACATCTGGATGCTCGCCTCGCCTGTGACGCAGGCGACAGTCGCATCAGGATGCGCCAACTGCACGCCGATCGCGGAAGGCAAACCGAAACCCATCGTACCCAAGCCGCCGGAATTGATCCAACGACGCGGCTTGTCGAAATGATAGTACTGCGCCGCCCACATTTGATGTTGACCGACGTCGGACGTCACATAAGCATCACCCTTTGTCAGCTCATGCAATTTCTGAATCACGAATTGCGGCTTGATAACATCATCACTGGTGGCATACTTCATACAGTCGCGCGCGCGCCACTGATCGACTTGTCCCCACCAGGCCTTGAGCGGCACCGGGTCCGGGCGCTCTTTGGTCGCGGCCAATAGTTTGAGCAATTCTTCCAGCACATCATTGATGTCGCCAACAATCGGCACATCGACTTTGACGCGCTTGGAAATCGACGAAGGATCAATGTCGATGTGAATAATTTTGCGATCGGCGCTATAGAAATGATCTGGATTGCCGATGACGCGATCATCAAAGCGTGCGCCGATGGCGAGCAACACATCGGAATTCTGCATCGCCATATTGGCTTCCAACGTGCCGTGCATACCGAGCATGCCGACAAACTGTTTGTCGCTGGCAGGATAACCGCCGAGACCCATCAAAGTGTTGGTGCAGGGGAAACCCAACATACGCGTGAGCTTGGTCAGGTTTTCTGCGGCGTTACCAATCACCACGCCGCCACCGGCGTAAATCATCGGGCGCTTGGCGCCCAAAATAATTTGCAGGGCTTTTTTGATTTGGCCGCTGTGCGCTTTAATGACCGGGTTGTAGGAGCGTAAGGTGACCGATTCAGGATAGACAAATTCGCAGCTTTTTTGCGTAATGTCTTTCGGGATATCGACCAACACCGGCCCTGGCCGACCCGTGGTCGCAACGTGAAACGCTTTTTTGATCGTGACAGCTAAGTCTTTTACGTCTTTTACCAAAAAATTATGCTTTACGCAGGGACGCGTGATACCGACGGTATCGCATTCCTGAAACGCATCTTGGCCAATCGCATGTGTCGGCACTTGTCCGGTAATCACCACCAGCGGAATCGAATCCATATACGCGGTGGCGATGCCGGTCACCGCGTTGGTGACTCCGGGGCCAGATGTGACCAAAGCCACGCCCGGACGTCCGGTAGCGCGCGCGTAGCCGTCGGCGGCGTGTAACGCTGCTTGTTCGTGGCGCACCAGCACATGCCTGAATTTGTCTTGTTTAAAGATTTCGTCGTAAATATTGAGTACCGCGCCGCCGGGGTAGCCGAATACGAATTCAACGCCCTCTTCGGCCAAACAACGAATGGTAATTTCTGCGCCTGTGAGTTCCATGACTTTCCTTAAAATGCGGGTTGTGAATTTCTTCACTATTTGGGACAACCTAAAAGCGTAAATGTTGGTGACGGTTTGGTCAAGATAAATGTTTTTTTACCCGACCTTTTGTCCAGACAAAACAGAAATACCGGCAAAAAACAGGCTTTAATAGTATATTTGCGCTTTATTTCTCGCCCGACTCGGGCGGGAGCATAATTCGAAAAATAGCGGAGACCATCCTGGCCACTTATCAGGAAATGTCGGACTTTTTGGCGCAAGTTGAGCGCCGTGCCTTCAAGCAAACCCTGTTTGCCGTGCGCGACGAGCACGTGGCTATGGACGTGGTGCAGGACGCCATGCTCAAGCTCGCAGAAAAATACAGCGATCGCCCGCCGGCAGAACTACCCCTACTGTTTTCGCGCATCCTGCAAAACACCATGCGCGATTTCTTCCGTCGGCAGAAGGTGCGCAACACCTGGACCACGCTGTTTTCTTCCTTCGGCTCGAACGAAGATGGCGACGATCACGACCTGCTGGAAACGCTGGAATCGGACGCGCATTCCAATCTGGGCGACACCCCGATCAAACAGCTGGAGCAGGCGCAAATCATGGCGTTGATCGAGACGGCGATTGAGAAACTACCTACCCGTCAACGAGAAGCCTTCATGCTGCGTTACTGGGAGGAACTGGATGTCAGCGAAACCGCGGCCGCTATGGGCTGTTCCGAAGGAAGCGTCAAAACCCACTGCTCACGCGCCGTACATGCCTTGGCCATAAGCCTGAGGGCAAAAGGAGTCTCACTATGAACACGAATGAAGCCGAAATCGGCAAAAAAATTATCCGTCACCTGAATGTGGCAGCCAACCAACTGGACCAGCCGACGCTGGACAAGCTCAAAGCCGTGCGCCTGAAAGCGCTCGAAGCCTACTCACATCAACCCGTCATGCAATCCGCTCCGGCGATGGCAGGCGCAGGACGTAATACGTCGTCCGCCGGACGCGGCGCACTGTTGTGGGTACCGCTCGCCACCCTGTTGCTCGCGGTAGGCGGCTTGATATACTGGCAGCAGACGGCGCAGCATCACGATTACGACGAAGTGGACGCGATGCTGCTGTCTGATGAACTGCCGATTCACGCGCTTACCAGTCAGGAATTCGAATCATGGTTAAACAAATCCTCACGCTAAGCGGCCTACTGTTCGCGCTGTTCGCTGGTTCCGTCTTTGCCGACGGCCCCGCTTGGAACGCGCTTAACGCGCAACAAAAATCGGCGCTCGCGCCAATTGCTGCCGATTGGGAAGGTATCAGCCCAGAACAACGGCAAAAGCTGGTGACTGCGGCAGAGCGCTATCCGAGCATGAAGCCAGATGAGCAACAACGGTTTCAGGGCCGATTGAAAAATTGGGCCAGCATGACGCCGGACGATCGTCAAAAAGCACGTGAAAAATACCGCGAATTCAATAAGTTACCGCCAGAAAAGAAATTGGAAGCAAAAGAAAAGTGGAAAAAAGATCAATCAAATCAATAAGTTAATTATTTCATCGATTTCGCCAAGCCCGCCCTGAGCGGGCTTGTGTTTTTAGGACAGTCTCGAAGCGCATGAACCCTACCCCGCCCCGCTTTACCGCACCCAGCCTGATTATCCGCCTCGCCAGCATGCTGTATGAGGCGCTGCTGCTAATAGCCGTTCTTTTCATTGGCGTGTTTGCCTTTTCAACGCTTACCTCCTACAAAGGCGGCGGAATGTTGAAACCGCTATTTCAAATTTATGTCACGGGAATCGTCGCGGCGTATTTTTTTTATTTCTGGCGCAAAAGTGGCCAGACCTTGGCGATGAAAACCTGGCATATCAAGCTGATTAGCGCCAACGGTAAACCGATCAGCTATCCGCAGTGCGCGATCAGGTTACTGGCAGCTTGCATCGGCGTCCCGCTATTTCCTTGGGCGCTATTCGATCGCGACCAACAGTTTTTGCATGACCGAATCGCCAAAACACGCTTGGTTTTACTCGAAAAAACATAGCCTTTCTGTGACAAATATCACAATCAGTTCAATATCTTGCATGTAATGCGTGAACAACCGTGAATTTAACGTGGGAACACTTGCCACGTGTCAAATTTCCCGCCACAATCCGTTCAAGCTTGTAGCACCCCTCCGGTAGCTGCATGATAAAAACAACTGAACAATCCGTACCTCTTTGATTTAAATAATTATTTAAAATATTCAATCAAATTGAGTACAGGCTTTCTTTTGCTTAACTTACTTTGAAATGGGGAAATAAAAATGCGTTTTACATCTAAGCCATATCTGGCTGCTTTTACCTGCTCGTTCTTAATTTCTGCATGTGGCGGAGGCGGGGGCGAAGCGCCACCGCCTGCTGTTCCAAAAGCGGAAGAATTCCGTCCACATGATGCGCGTATTTTCACGACGACATCGGCGACGACTTTTGAGTCGATGACCGCCTCTTTAGACGATGTCACCGATATCACCAACACCAGCCGATGGGCCGGCGTCCTTGGCGGCGCAAATTACCACATTGAAGTGCCCGCCCAATGGAACGGCAAGCTGGTCATGTATGCCCACGGCTACGCCGGCACGGGTTCTGCGCTGTCGGTTACCAACCCTTCCATCCGCCGCTATTTGATTGATAACGGCTACGCCTGGGCGGCTTCCAGCTACAGCAAAAACTTTTACGATGTGCGTGCAGGCGTCGAAGATACCAATGCACTGGCGTTGGAATTCAATAAAATTGCTGCGGCAAATTTACGTCCGCTTGCTGCGCCAACCAAGATCTATATAACCGGCCACTCAATGGGCGGACACGTCGCGGGTGCCGCGATTGAAGATGAAACGGCTGCTACCGCAATTCACAAAGTAAAGTACAGCGGCGCAGTACCAATGTGCGGCGTAATGGGCGACACAGAGTTGTTTAACACTTTCGCCGCGATGCAAGTCTCCGCGCAAGCCGTCGCTGGCGCGCCGGGTATCACCCCGGATAAATGGTCGGACGTAGCAAATCTGGTAACCAATAGTTTATTCAGCAGCTTCCCTTCAGCGGCCAACCCGACTGCACAAATAGCACCAACCGCTGTCGGCGTAAAATATGCATCCGTGCTTAAAAATCTGACCGGTGGTGAGCGTCCGTTATTCAATATCGGCTTGGCCTACGGCGGCAGCTTTCCTGCAGCGTATAGCGTATTTGGCGGTGACGGCACGGTGAACGGAATTCTGACCAAAAATATTCTCGATACTAGCGCTTTCATTTACGTAGTTGACGGAGATGTAGGAACGACCACCGAGCTAAACGCTTCAACACAAAAACTCAGCGCCGCAGCCGATGCAAATCGTTTGCGCGCCGACGGCCTGCGTTGGATTCCAAAACTGAATGGCGAATTCAAAGTGCCGGTAGTGTCGATTCACACCTTAGGTGACTTGTTTGTGCCGTTCAGCATGGAGCAGATTTACCAGAAACGCGTCGCTGCCAAAGGCAACAGCGGGTGGTTGGTACAACGTGCAATTCGCGGCGCAAGCCACTGTGATTTCACCGTGGCCGAAGAAACCAATGCGTTTGACGCGATGGTTAAATGGGAACGTGATGGCGTGAAACCTGCTGGTGACGATGTCGCCACGGCTACTAAAGTTGCCGCTACGGATTATGGCTGCGCGCATACCAACGACACCTTTGGACCGGACGAATCTTCGATGACCAAAGCATTGCGGCCCGTAATTGCCAACTATGCATCATGTAGCGCCCCGTAATTTTTTCTAAGCGCGTCACAAAAAAGAGCTGCAAGTCAATCTTGCAGCTCTTTTTATTTGCCTGACACAAACGCAAAAAACAGCTCACCTCACAGGGCCAAAATCGAATAAATATCAGTTGTGCAGCGCAAGTTTGTCATCAGCCCTGCCTTGCGCAACAAACTATTGCGGGATATTCGCTTTGCTTTGTTTCGCTAAACCCTAACAATAACGGAAAAGCCTTGGGGCGTTACTCAATTTGTAATCATATGCGCGTATTCAATCGGCCCGGATGATGCATTTACACGCGAACTTATACCCGCTGCACGCGATACAACATCACTAACGCGAGGCCGAGAAAAACCCAACTTGGCAGGGACGCGGATAAAAAGGGCGGCCAATCATTGAGCTGCCCGAAGTGGGCGAACAAACGATTGACGAAGTGGAACACCAAGCCAAGCATGATGCCGACAAAAATTTTTGCCCCCACGCCGCCAGCACGTTTTTGAAACGCGCTAAACGGCACGGCCAATAACATCATCACCATCACCGCAGCCGGATAAACAATTTTTGCCCAAAATGCGATTTCATAGCGATTGGTGCTTTGCTTATTGTCGCGCAGATGGGCGATAAATTCAGACAAGGCACCGACCGACATCTGGCTCGGCTTTTCGCGCAATACATTGAGGATCGAAGGGGTTAAGACTGAATTCCAGTTGGCTTCGGCGAGGCCGTTTAGCGATGCGCCTTTTTCATCAAAAACAGTTTGCTCGACGTCAGTAATGCGCCATTTATTTTCGGCGACATGTTCGCCACGCTTGGCGAAGCTGATGCTTTTTAATTTATACGCCGCATCGAATTCGTAAATTTTCACATTACTCAACGAGGAATCCGCATTGATTTGCTGGATGTTGACGAAACTATTGTCATCTTTCACCCACAAACCCGAGCGGAACTGTTGCGCCACGACTGAGTTCGTCGCTTGCAACCAAATTTGCTGTGCGCGATTTTCCGCTACCGGCGCGACATATTCGCCGAACAAAAAAGTCACCGCAGCCAACACGGCCCCAATCATCATCAGTGAGCGCGAGATCGCCATCAACGACAAACCCGACGCGCGCATCACCGTCAACTCAGAATGGCTGTTAAGCTGGGTTAACGCAAACAAAGTACCAATCAAAACCGCGATGGGAAATAGTTCGTACACATGCCCGGGCAACGACCACAACACCACCTGCAGCAACGTCGGCAGGCGATAGCTGCCACGGCCAATATTTGTCAGTTCGCCCACCACATCAAAAAAGGCAAACAACATCAGCAACGATACGAACACCAGCGCCATCGCCACGGTCACTTCGCGCGTAAGGTATTTAGTCAGGATGCGCATGAGGGGAAGCAGCAGTGCATAATCGATTGGCTGGCCTGACTGAAATCAATAGAAACATTATACTCGTAGTTAAAATCCAACCGTTGCCCGTGCCACTTTTTTGAGAGATAAGCTGACACTATGGGAAGCATAACCGAAGCACTGCGTCGCGCGCTACGCGACTTGACCCAACCGCGCATCATCGGATTGATTCTTTGGCCGGTATTGCTCGCCACCTTATTATGGGGCGGCTTGGCCTTATTTTTTCGTGCGCCTCTCTATGCTTGGCTGCAAAGTTGGTTGGCCAATTATGGCGTAGCGGGCACGGTATTCGGCATTAGCTTCGGCTGGTTAGGCGATACTTTAGCCGTGCTGCTATTTTTCGCCTTGTTGCTGCCGTTAATCAATATAACCGCCCTGCTCATCACGTCGGTCTTTGCCATGCCGGTATTGTTGCGCTACGTGTGCGAAAAAGACTTTGCTGAATTGGAAACCAAACGTGGCGGCAATATATGGGCGAGTGTGTGGAATACAGTGGCTGGCGTGACGATATTTTGTGTGCTATGGATTGTCACTTTGCCGCTTTGGCTGATCCCGCCGCTCGGGGTGGTGTTGCCGATTTTATTGTCCGCGTATCTTAACCAACGTTTGTTCGGCTACGACGCGCTGTCAGAGCACGCGAGCGAACCTGAATACAAAACACTCCTGAAAGAAACACGCAGTAGCTTATGGCTGCTCGCTATCCTGATTGCATTTATCCAATTTATCCCGCTGGCGAATTTTATCGCGCCGGTCTTTATGGGTTTAGCGTTTATTCATTTCACTTTGGCGCGTTTACGCTTACTGCGTAGCGCGCCGCCGCGCGCTTGAATTGGCTGGCGCACCGACGCTTTGCATCACGGTAGTAGCAGGTTCACCCAACAGCGGATAGCGCAAATGATCGACCATATCCTGCATAGACTGTTTCGGTTTCGGCGTGAGCAAACTGATCACGATTATCAAACCAAACCCGCTCGACACGCCGAACACGCCCGCCGCTGTATCGCGAATACCA
Organism: Pseudomonadota bacterium; assembly: GCA_043769625.1. Classification (GTDB taxonomy): domain Bacteria; phylum Pseudomonadota; class Gammaproteobacteria; order Burkholderiales; family JBEEJL01; genus JBEEJL01. Next base: position 17,028 of record JAYVJD010000283.1, read on the forward strand.
AACCACGGCGTCATGTCGCCGAATTTAACTGCATACAAATATACTAAGCAAGTCAGCAAGCCGCCTACCATACCCGCTACCGCGCCCCAGCGATTGGCGCGTTTCCAGAACACACCGCACACCAATGCCGGAAAAAATGCCGACCCGGCGATGGAAAACGCCCACGACACCATATTCAAAATATGCGTTGGTTTTTGCGCAGCGACGGTAGCCGCGACAATCGCGACCAGCAACAACAGGATTTTCGACAACACAATCCGGCGTGCGGGCAAGGATTTGGGCGCGAGTATTTTAAAATACACATCATGGGATAAAGCGTTGGCAATGGTCAGCAACAAACCGTCTGCAGTCGATAAGGCCGCCGCCAACCCCCCTGCTGCTACCAGACCCGACACCACATACGGCAGCCCGGCAATTTCCGGCGTGGCGAGCACGATGACGTCGGTGTCCAGCGTCAGCTCAGCCAATTGCAAAATGCCGTCGCGATTAATATCGTCTATTGATATGAGGCCGACGCGCCCCCAGGCTTGCACCCAACTTGGCAAATCAGCGATGTTGTAGCCGATGAGATTGTGGTACACCACATTTTTTGCCAGCACCGCCAGCGCTGGGGCAGTGAGATACAACAGCAAAATAAAAAAGATACTCCAGGCTACCGAATGGCGCGCCTCGCGCACGTTAGGCGTGGTGTAGTACCGAATTAAAATATGCGGCAGCGCCGCTGTGCCGACCATCAAGGAAAAAATCAGCGCCAACATATTATTGCGCGCCAGATCGCGCTCGGCTTCCGTCGTGCCGGGGAATGGTTGCTCGTGGTGAATCGGCGGTGCGGCGCGCGATAACGCGGCGCTACGCTCGCGCGTCCATTGCTCCTTCGCCGCCACTTCTGTATCGGCCAGTTGGCTGATTTGTTTCTCGCGCAACTCCACGTCCGCGACGCTGCTGAAATTATCGGTACGCAATAACAAAACCTGCGCCTTCAAGCGTGCGCGCTCGGCCGGCAGCGAAGCAGGCAAGCCATTAATTAATTTATCCAACCGCGCAGCTTCCTGCACGAACATTTCACGCACTTTAATTTCCAGCGGCGCGTTGAATAGCTCGTTTTCTTTGGCGCTGAGTTTGCTTAACGCTTCGCCATAGGCTATATGCGGCACCACGTGGCCCGTCGTTTTGTACGACAACATCACCACCGGCGCGACATACGCGACGATGAGAATGATGTATTGCGCCACCTGTGTCCACGTGACGGAACGCATGCCGCCCATAAACGAGCAGAGCAAAATTCCGGCGAGGCCGAGGAAAGTGCCGGCGACAAAATCAATGCCGATAAAGCGGCTGGTGATCAGGCCGACGCCGTAAATTTGCGCCGTGACATAGACAAATGAAGCCAACACCGTCGCCACCACAGCGATACTGCGCACCACATGGCTATCATAGCGCGCACCGAGAAAATCCGGCAGCGTGAACTGGCCGAATTTGCGCAAATACGGCGCGATGAGCAACGCCACCAACACATAGCCGCCGGTCCAGCCGAGCACATAAGCGAGGCCGTCAAAGCCGGTGAGATACAGCGTGCCGGCCATGCCGATGAACGATGCCGCGCTCATCCAATCGGCCGCGGTCGCCATGCCATTGAACAACGCGGGCACACGTCG
>JAYVJD010000284.1:0-7895 GCA_043769625.1 Pseudomonadota bacterium
CCTAACGCAACCGTTGCGGCCAGCCACAGCACCAATGGCTTACGTTTGTTTTCCTTCAGCGCATGGTGCGCCATCGTTACCGTCAGGCCGGAAGTCAGCAACAAAAAGGTATTCAGCGCCGGAATGCCCCAGGCCGACATGGGTGAGAAATCCTGCGGAATTGCCGGGCCGGTCGAAGGCCAGATGCCTTTGAAGCCAGGCCACAACAAACTGTTGTCGGTGTCGGCTAACCAAGGCAGGGACATTTGACGCGCATAAAACAACGCGCCAAAAAATGCGGCGAAGAACATGACTTCAGAAAAAATAAACCAGCCCATGCTCCAACGAAACGACATATCGACTTGCGCGTCGTATTTGCCGCTTTCGCTTTCGCGGATGACCGCGCCGAACCAGCCGAACAGCATATAGAACAAAATCGCGAAGCCTAAACCCAGCACCGGGAAACCAACGGTTTTATTGCCGTAAAGAAACAGCAGGAAACCTATCGCCAAAGTTAGTAGCGCAACGGAGCCTTTGATCGGCCAGCTTGAGGGTTGCGGTATGTAATATCCGCCGGTATGTTCGCTCACGTAAATCTCCCTGTTATATCTGAATCATGTAATTTATTTGGCAAATCGTAGTACTAGAAAAACCAAGCCCACCAACCCAAAAACAAATAGTAGTCCGGCTACTATCCCCGCGATGACCACTTGCTTCAACGTCAATGTTTGCGCGTCTTTGGCGTAATCATTATTTTTGCGCACGCCAAAAAAGCTCCAGAACACCGCCTTAAAAGCCGCCAACATGCCGACTTTTTTTTCCATCAGGACTTGCTAGCCTCAGCCGTCACATCAAAAAATGTGTACGACAAAGAAATGGTGCTCATCTCTTCCGGCAAATCATTACTCACTACAAACGTTACCGGCATAACGCGCGCTTCGTGCGGCGCGAACGTCTGTTTACTGAAACAAAAACACGCCTGTTTCGATACATATTTTCCTGCAATCGCCGGACTAAAGCTTGGCACGGCCTGTGCAATCAAGGTGCGACCAGTCAAATTTGTTACGCGATAATTCACCGTAATCAATTCACCCGGATGTAACTTGACGCCGGCCTGCATCGCGTAAAACTCCAGCGGCATATTCTGATTAGCCGTCGCCAGAAATTCCATTTTTACATCGCGCGCCAAATTGATTTGCGTGTTCGGCGGTAAAATCTGCGCGGTGCGGGCTTGATTAATACCGGTGACTTCGCAAATCTTTTTGTAAAACGGCACCAGCGCAAAACCGAAACCGAGCATCATCAACGACACCACCAGCAGCTTGCGCAGCAGGGTGCGGTTTTGCGTTTGCACGTTATCGGCGCATTGCATGTCTATCTCAAACTGAGCATCGTATAAATAAATACTGCCAGCGCGATCACCGCCAACACCAAGGCAGTGAGTACATTTTTGCGCTTAGCGTCCATTGCTCTGCTGCTCATTACTTGATCAGCGGCGGCGTAGCAAAGCTGTGATACGGCGCTGGGGTCGGCAACATGGTCCATTCGATGGAGTCTGCACCTTCCCACGGCATCTGCTTGGCTTTTTCGCCGCTGCGGATGCATTTCACCACGACGGCAAGAAACAACAATTGGCTGAAGCCGAGAATGAATGCGCCCACCGTAGAAATAGCGTTGAACTCAGCAAATTGCAAAGCGTAGTCGGGAATGCGACGCGGCATACCGGCAAGGCCTAAGAAGTGTTGGACGAAGAAGGTCGCGTTGAATCCAATCATGGTCAGCCAGAAATGCCATTGGCCGAGTTTTTCGTCGTACATTTTGCCGGTCCATTTTGGCAACCAGAAATACACGCCCGCCATAATCGACAAGATTGCGCCGCCGAATAACACGTAGTGGAAATGCGCCACAACGTAGTAAGTGTTGTGTAGCGTGATATCCACTGGCGTAACAGCTAGTACAAGACCGGAGAATCCACCCAACGTAAACATCACCAGGAAGCCTACCGCGAACAACATCGGCGTCTCGAATGTCATCGAGCCGCGCCACATGGTCGCGATCCAGTTGAAAATTTTCACGCCAGTTGGTACCGCGATCAACATGGTGGCGTACATAAAGAATAACTGTCCGCCGACCGGCATGCCGACGGTGAACATGTGATGGCCCCAGACGATAAACGACAGAATCGCGATCGACGCGGTAGCGTAGACCATCGATGCGTAACCGAACAGCGGCTTGCGCGCGAAAGCGGGGATAATTTGCGACACGATACCGAAGGCCGGCAAAATCATCACGTACACTTCAGGATGGCCGAAGAACCAGAAGATGTGCATGAACATCGTCGGGTCGCCGCCGCCGGCTGCGTTAAAGAAATGGGTACCGAAATGACGGTCGGTCAACAACATAGTGACGGCGCCTGCCAACACCGGCATCACGGCAATCAACAAATACGCGGTGATGAGCCAAGTCCACACGAACAACGGCATTTTCATCAGCGTCATGCCGGGCGCGCGCATGTTCAGAATGGTGGTGACGATATTGATCGAGCCCATGATCGACGACGCGCCCATGATGTGAATGGCAAGAATAGTCATGTCAGTGGAGATGCCGCCTTGTATCACCAAGGGCGGATACAAAGTCCAACCCGAGGCGGCCGCGCCGCCGGGCACAAAGAAGGACGAGAACAACAATATCGCCGCAGGTGGCATGAGCCAGAAGCTCCAGTTGTTCATCCGCGCGAAGGCCATATCCGGCGCGCCGATTTGCATCGGGATGAGCCAGTTGGCAAAGCCGACGAAGGCCGGCATCACCGCGCCGAAAATCATCACCAGCGCATGTACCGTTGTCAGCGAGTTAAATACTTCCGGGCGCACGAATTGCAAGCCAGGCTGAAATAATTCCAGACGTATCAACAGCGCCATCGCGCCACCGGCAAAGAACATAAAGAACGCGAACCACAAATACAGCGTGCCGATGTCTTTATGGTTGGTCGTGGTGACGTAATAGTTCAGTCGCGCCATGAGGCCACTGGGTGCGTGATGCTCATGATGATCGTCATGATGAGCGCCGTGAGCGTGAGAATCTGCCATCTTGTTCTCCAAATTATATCTATTAAATATTCAATTAAATCAATAAGTTACTTGCGCGCCGCTTTGACATCAGCCGGCATCACATTTTCCGGATTTTTGTTATCCCACGCACTGCGTGTGTAGGTAATCACCGCTGCAATTTCGGTATCTTTCAACTGTTTGGCCCAAGCCGGCATCGCGTTTTTGCCGTTGAGCAAAATGTCGATTTGTCCGTCTTTAGAACCCATGACAATCTTCGAGCCGTTTAGTGCGGGGAACGCACCCGGCACACCCGCGCCGCTGGCCTGATGGCAGACTGCACAGTTGGTGGTGTAAACCTGCTGGCCTTTGGTTTTCAGTTCATCGACTGACCACACTTTGCTCGGGTCTTCTTGCAGCGCGGCCATTTTGGTTTTTTCTTCGGCCACCCAAGCGGCGTAATCTTTTTCACTTTTCGCTACGACGGTGATTGGCATATAGCCGTGCTCTTTGCCGCAGATCTGGCTGCACTGGCCTTTGTAAGTGCCCGGGCTGATGACATTAATCCAGGCGTCTTTGATAAAGCCGGGAATGCCGTATTGATTCACGCCCAATGTCGGAACGTACCAGCCGTGAATCACGTCGTTGGCGGTTAACAGGAGACGCACTTTTTTGCCGACAGGTACAACCAGCGGATTATCGACTTCGAGCAGGTAGTCAGGGTTTTTTGCCGCAGTGGCGGGTGCATCGGGGGTGCCGATTTGGTCGTGCGGGGTTTTCAGGCTGCTATAAAACTTCACCCCTTCTACTGGATAATCGTATTCCCATTTCCACTGATAGCCGGTGACTTTAATGGTCATATCCGGGCTTGAGGCATCTTTCATCGCCAACACGGTTTTGGTGGCGGGAATCGCGATCAAGGCGAGAATAATAAACGGGATGATGGTCCAGGCGATTTCGATGCCGACATGCTCATGAAAATGCGCGGCTTTGTGGCCGACGGATTTGCGATGCGCGTATAAGGAATAAAACATTGCGCCGAACACGACGAAAAATATACCCAGACACACGTACAAAATATACATATGCAAGCCATAAATTTCATGCGCTATCACAGTTTGTGGCGGCGGGATATTCATGTCGTATGCCGCTTGCGCGATTGACGAAAAAGTCAATAAAATCAAAAAGTTAACTATAGTGCTGAAACGCTGATTAAACATTCAAAACCCCGTATCACAATTATTCTAAAATTTATGTCGCTGCATCCAGCTACAGCGCAGCGCGTACCACTTTTAACTTTCCCTGCAATGCATCGGCCCAGTGCATTCTTTGTTCATCGCTGAGCAATTTGCCCACGGACACTTGGCGCCCCGCATAACGTAGCGAGAGTTCACACCGATTGCCTTTAAAGTGGGTTAAACAATGAAGCTGCGCCCACTGCGCATTACATTCAAACTTATTTCGTTGGCCCTTGATACACGACTCAAACGCCACGACAAATTCTGCCACGGTTAATTTTTCGTAATCATTTGCGCGTTGCGACACCAGCTTGAACGCCCACCACACCAGCAAAAATTCCAAGCCCGCAAACGGCAAAATCAACCAAGCACCGATAAACGTAAACCACAATCCCGTCGCCAGCAAATTAACGCCCAACAGCCCGAAAAAAAAGCGCTTACCGTTTAGAGAAAGCGACATATTCTGGCGGCTATTCAATTCCAGCGCCAAAGGCAATGCAGGCTCAACGTTCATGTAGGGTAATCCGTAGCGACAAGCCAAGATAGGCAGAGTACGTACGACGCATTACTTTAATCCGTTAAAGTTTACCATGCGCCTATAGAGGGCGGCAAATCAGGAATTGTCTTCCGGCACCTCTTGTTTACTTGACTCAACGGGAATCCGATAAGTTTCATCGGCCCAAGCGCCCAGATCGATCATCTTGCAGCGCTCGGAACAAAACGGGCGGAATTTATTTTCGAGCGAATAAATGACCGCTTGTCCGCATTGCGGACAAGGGATAGAGCGCGGTTTTTTTGGAGCAGAAGTCATGCAGAACAAATCAGAGATTACAAAAGGTCAAATCAAATTCCACGTCATGCTCATACAACTTCGGACGTTGGCCCCAGTCCATGGTGAGAAAACGAATGTTGAGCGCATATTTATTCGCGCTCACTTCAGGCACGCACGCCACGTTGCGGCTGAGCGTAACGCGCAACATTTGCGCCAACTTGCCCGCCGGCATTTGCTGATAAGTGCCGGCATACGCGACCAGCGGATTCGGCCGCCCGCTCTCACGTAACAGGCGCAACACCACCACCAAGCCATCGTGTATCGGATTAAATGGCGCGGCCCAGGTTTCCAGATCATGTCGGCGCGTGTCGGCCGGTAAGTGCAGCCAATAATGATACGACGGCAAATCGAATTCACACACGCCGCCAGGGATGCTGCTGCGCTGGCGCACACCCATCAGCCATTCGTTGTCGCGCAAATGTTGTCCGGCCTTGGTATTGAGCCCGAGAATTTGTTTAGAGATGCGATCGATGTCGCTCAATACTTCTTCCAGCGTATCGATGGCGACTTCCGGTCGGCCACGCAGCGCTTCCAACACTTGACGCTGGCGCTCCAATTCTTGCAGCAAGTCCGACTTCAGGTCGGCCCTGCCGGCGACTTCGAGCAGTTCGAACAACGTCAGCAGCGCGGCGTGATGCTCTTCGCTGTCAACTTTGGCGATAAAAAAGCGCAACTTCTCGAAGAGGTCTTCTAGCCTCAACAAGGTGCGCACACGCTCGTTCATGGGATATTCGTAGGTAATCACGCTGTCACGGATAATTGAGGAACAAAATCAATAGATTAAACCATTTCATCCGCGCACGGTAAAAACCTTGTATTCAAAAGGATTTTTTTGCTGCCAACGATAATTTCGCTTGCTGAAGAAATTTTTGATGCAAGAATTCCACTTGTTCAGCCAGTTTTTGCAGCGAGCCGCTGTTGTCGATGACGTAATCAGCTTTTTTTACCCGCGCGACGCGCGGCAATTGTGCGGCCATGACGGCTTTCACCTGGGTTGGCGTCATGCCGCTGCGCGCGCTGGTGCGGCGTATTTGTTCGTCTTCGCTGCAGTCGATAACCAAAGTGGTGTTGACCAAATCGGCGTAACCGCCGGTTTCAAATAATAGCGGCACGGCAAGAATAACGTAAGGCGACGTTGTGGCGCGACTGCGTGCGAGGGTTTCGGTTCTAATCATCGGATGCAAAATCGCCTCGAGCTTTTTTTTCGCCGCTGCATCTGAAAAAATCGTTTGACGCATCGCTTCACGATTCAAGGCGCCGTCAGCGCGAATGAACTGCGCGCCGAATTGTTGTTGAATTAGCGGCATCGCCGCGCCTTGTGCAGCGGTCAGCTCGCGTGAAATAACGTCGGTATCGATAATGACAATGCCGTGCAGAGCGAATATTTCCGCCGCCGCCGATTTGCCGCTGCCGATGCCACCGGTCAGCCCGACTACCATTGGCGCGGTGCCGTGCATCATCACAGCGTATGCAAATACGCCTGGGAAATTTGTTTACCCCACACCAGCGCGATCATGCCGGCCGCGGCGAGATAAGGTCCGAACGGAATCGGTGTGTCGCGACCGTGTTTGGTAAACAGCATCAAGCTAATCCCTACGACAGCGCCGACACCGGCTGAAAGCATAATCACCAGCGGCAACATCGACCAACCTAACCACGCGCCAATCGCTGCCAGTAATTTAAAATCGCCGTAGCCCATGCCCTCTTTGCGGGTGGCTAATTTGAATAGCCAATACACCGACCATAACGCGAGATAGCCCAGGATAGCCCCGAGCACAGCAGAAGATAAATCGGTAAACGTATTGCCCATGTTGAATAGCAAACCCAGCCACAGCAGCGGCAGCGTAATGTCATCAGGCAAAAGCTGGGTATCGAAATCAATGAAGGTCAGCGAAATCATCGCCCAGGCAAACACAATCGCGGCGACGGCAGGTAATCCGAACCCAAAGCGCCAGGCGAGCAATCCGCTGATAATGCCGGTCAGCGCCTCGACCAAGGGATAGCGCGAGCTAATCGGTGCTTTACAGCCGCGACATTTTCCGCCTATAGCTAAGTAACTGATTATAGGGATATTTTCAATCGCGCTGATTTCGTGTCCGCAGGAGGGACAGGCGGAGCGCGGCACGACAAGATTGTATTTTGATTGTTGCGAAGGCGTTGTAGCGGCCGGCGTATCTTGTTGCAGATAGTCGTCGATTTGCGACTTCCAGTCGCGCTCCATCATCTTCGGCAAACGATGGATCACGACATTGAGAAAACTGCCGATCAGCAACCCGGCAACCGAAGCAGTGACGATAAATGCTGTCGGCGATACACGCAAGAAATCTAACAACAGCATGCATCGCTCCCTGGTTTTTTATTCAATACTGCGTACACGCGTTTACCCGCCGACGACCGAACCCATTTTGAAAATTGGCAAATACATCGCGATTACCAAGCCGCCGATTAGCGTACCCAGCACGACAATAATCACCGGCTCCATCAAGCTGGATAATGCATCGACCATCTCATCGACTTCGCGCTCAAAAAATTCCGCCACTTTGGTCAGCATATTGTCCAACGCGCCGGACTCTTCGCCGATGGCGGTCATCTGCAGCATCATATTGGGGAACACGCCGCTGTTTTGCATCGCCACGGCCAAGCCGGTACCGGTGCTGACTTCGAGTTGTATGCGTTTGGTGGCTTCATAGAAAACTTGATTGCCCGACGCGCCCGCGACTGAATCCAACGCATCGACCAAGGGCACACCGGCAGCAAACATGGTGGACAGCGTGCGCGCCCAGCGTGCTACAGCGGCTTTCT
>JAYVJD010000285.1:0-2930 GCA_043769625.1 Pseudomonadota bacterium
TTTTTGCAGCACATGGGTTTTGTCGCCATGAACCCGGATAAACACATTCAATCGCACTGGGAGTTTTTTGATCATCTGTTGCAAGGCGACGGCGACAGCGCCGAAGCGCATCGCAAGTTTTATGATGAATATAATGCCGTGCTCGACATGCCAGCGGATTATTATCTTGAAACCGTGAAAAGAGTGTTTCAGGATTTTGATTTGGCCATGGGAAAAATGCAGGTTGCAGGCGAGCTGGTCAAGCCGGAAGCGATCAAAAAAACCGCGCTGCTGACCGTCGAAGGCGAGTTGGATGATATCTCCGGCGGCGGCCAGACCAAGGCCGCGCAGGATTTATGCAGCGGTATTCCTGCGGCGCGCAAAAAGCATTATGACGCTGTCGGCTGCGGCCATTACGGCATTTTCAGCGGGCGTAAATTCCGCGAGAATATTTATCCGGAAATTCGCGCGTTTATCCGTAAGCACGATTGAGCGCAGCAGCAAGTTGAACCATAAAGCCGATGCTTGCATCGGCTTTTTTATTTGTGTTGACGCGACCGCCGCGCAAGCGTAATTTCACTAACAAGCACACTCAGCGGGAGACAAAAATGGATAAAAAAATTGGTCAAGACGACGTGATGGAGTTGTTCCGCAAAATGATGAACCCGATGGGTTTGCCGACGCAAAACCCGTTTATGCCAGTGCTCGATCCGCAGGAGTTGGAGAAAAAAATTTCCGAATTGCGCACCGTCGAGATGTGGTTGACGAGCAATTTATCGATGTTGCAAATGAGCATTCAGACGCTTGAATATCAGCGCGCATTATTAACGCCGGCTGAAAATAAATCGGCAGAAAATAGCGCATCCAACAATCCGTTTACCAACCCCGAAGCATGGCCATGGAATGCGATGCAAGCGGCGACTGGCACAAAGAAATCAGCCGCCGTAAAAAAACCAGCGGCGCGTAAACGGACGAAAAAATAATCGCGTTGCGCGGTGCAACGCAGATCTAAAATTTATTAAATATAATCAATTAGTTACGTTTGAGTGTGCCTATGTGATCGAGCGTCACAAAACGACAGGCGTAAGCATTTTTTTCGTCCGCAGGTCGCGCTTCCGACGCGACCTCGCGCCAAGTTTTCATATCCAACAAGGGAAAAAAAGTATCGCCCTCAATCACGCAATCGACTTGTGTGAGATAAATTCGCTCGGTCAGAGGCAGGGCTTGTTGATATAAAGTATTGCCGCCGATAAAAAATATTTCTTCCGCATTGCCACAAGCTTGTATCGCCGCATGTAACGACGGCACGACATCGCAGCCCGGCGCAGAAAAATCTCGGTTCGCCGTCACGACAATATTTTGCCGGCCGGGCAATGGCTTTCCGATCGATTCATGGGTCTTGCGCCCCATGATAATGGGATGGCCCATGGTCAGCCCGCGGAAGTGTTTCAAGTCGGCAGGCAAGTGCCAAGGCAGGGTATTGTTCGCGCCGATGACGCGGTTGTTCGACATGGCGACGATGAGAGATTTACGCATGGTCAGACGGCGATCGGCGCTTTGATCGCCGGATGTGGATCATAATTTTCCAGCGTGAAATCTTCGTATTTGAAACTGAAAATATCGTTTACCGCCGGGTTGATTTTCAGCATCGGTAAGGCACGCGGCGCGCGCGACAATTGTTCGCGCGTTTGGTCGAGATGGTTGCTGTATAAGTGCGCGTCGCCCAGCGTGTGTACGAATTCACCCGGCTTAAGTCCGCACACCTGCGCCACCATCAGGGTGAGCAAAGCATACGAGGCGATATTAAACGGCACGCCGAGAAAAATATCCGCGCTGCGTTGATAAAGCTGACAGGATAATTTTCCGTCGGCGACATAAAATTGAAACAGCGCATGGCACGGCGCCAGTGCCATTTTGTCGATGTCGGCCACATTCCACGCCGATACGATCAAGCGACGCGAATCGGGATTTTTTTTGATTTGCTCGATGACTTGTTTGATTTGATCAATATGCCGGCCGTCGGGTGCGGGCCATGCGCGCCATTGCACGCCGTAAACCGGCCCCAGATTCCCCTGCGCGTCGGCCCATTCATCCCAGATGGTCACGTTATGCTGTGTCAGATAATCAATATTGCTGGTGCCCTGTAGAAACCATAACAACTCATGCACGATGGATTTCATATGGCATTTTTTGGTGGTGACCAAGGGAAAACCTTGGGCTAGATCAAAACGCATTTGGTGACCGAACACACTGACGGTGCCGGTGCCGGTACGGTCGGATTTTTGTGCGCCGTGGTCGAGCACATGTTGCATCAAATCGAGATAAGCGCGCATAGCGTTATAATGTGAATGAGATAAAGTATTTTAACACGCAGCTTGAAGCTGGCGCGTGATGTTCACACTAAGGAGAATCATTTTGCCGACCAAATTGAATCAGCAAGCCGCAGAAATATCCAGTAAAGAATTTGCCGCTACTAGTCATGTATTGATGTTGCTGCCTAAAACTAAAACCTTGCCGAGCGACTTGCCCGGAATCGATCTGTTGAAAAAATCGTTGACGCGTAAAGCCATCAAGCCAGATGAGTTGACCACGGCGCCAGTAGCGGCGGAAAATGGGCAGGGCGGAATCGTCGTGTGGGCGATGTTGGACGATGCCGCATCGGTGTTCGAACAACACACGCTTTTGCGCAAAGCCGTGCAAATCCTGCTCGACGAAAAGCCGGAGGCGATTTCGATTAACGTCAGCGGTCATGTCGAACAAAAAAAATCGGCTGCTGAAAACGCCGTTTATGTCTGCCTCGCCAACGCCGCGCCGATGCCGACACACAAAACCAAGAATAAACATAAGTCATTGAATCAATTAAATATTTTTGGATGCAAAACGAGTGACAATTTTGCTGCCGCCGTAGCCCGAGCAGAAAGCAATGTGCTGACGCGCGAGCTCACCCACAC
>JAYVJD010000286.1:0-2928 GCA_043769625.1 Pseudomonadota bacterium
GATTTGCCGCCAGTAGCCGAGATCGGAATTGGCGCCGTGGTGAAGGTTTGATCTGCAATCGAGAAAACGATGATTTGCTTTGCCTTTGCCACATTGAATGTCTTCACCACTGGCGCTGCAGCAAGATAATTTTTGTCGCCCGCTTGATTCGCGGCGATGCTGCACGTACCCGCTCCCGCAATCGTTACCGTATTGCCGCTCACGCCACAGACACTGGCCGGCGCTGCAGTGAACGTCAGCGGAAGATTAGACGCGCCGCCCGTGGCAACCAGTGCGAATGGCGCATCTTCATAAACTTTGTTTAGCGGTGCCGTGAAAGTAATAATTTGCGCTTTTTGTTTGACTTCAATTTTTTGTGTAACGAGCGCGGCGGCGGTGTAATTTTCATTGCCTGCTTGCGTCGCGTCGATCGAACATAGACCGGCAGAAATAAGCGTGACTGACCGAATCACAGTAATCGGATCCACCTCCACTCTACAAACGTCGAGGGTCGTGGACGACATCACCACTGGCAGCCCAGAGCCCCCGCCACTGGCATCAATGGGGAATATCGGATCGCCATAAGTTTTTTGAAATATGCCAATAAAAATAATAGCTTGCGATTTTTTTGCCACATCAAAACTTTGTGAAACTTTTGCTGCCGGTTCGATGCTAGCGTTACCATCCTGCGTCGCTTCTATGGTGCATTTTCCCGCTCCGAGGAGCGACACTTTATTGTCTGTGGTATTCACGTTGCAAATCGCTTGTGTCACCGAAGTAAATATCACCGGGTTGGTTGAAATACCGCCGGTCGCGCTGACTACAAAGGGTGGGTCGCCAAAGGTCTTTGGCCCCAACGGTGCGAAGCTGATCACCTGCGTGAGCGAGCCAATAGAGAAAGAACTCGATTGGCTTGCGGCAAGGTAATTTGCACTCTCAGATTGATCCGCCTTGATGGTGCACAACCCCGCCGTCAGCATCGTGACCTTTCCCGCGTTAGGCGCACTACTGGCGACCACGCTACAAACTGCTGGCGTTGTCGAGCTGAAGCTCGCCGGATTGGTCGTCGCGACAACCGTGGCGCTGATATCAAACGGCACCGCACTAAAAGGTCGAGCTGCGATGCTAAAGCCGATGAGCGGAGTAGCTTTAGCGACAAGGACGGTTTGGCGCACTTCATCGGCGGGTTGGTAACTGGCATTACCTGATTGATTGGCTGCCAGCGTGCAACGACCTGCTGCGATGATCGTCACGCTGCTCCCTGCCACGCTACAAATACCGGTCGTTACCGAGGTAAACACGATAGCATTTCCTGACGCGCCGCCCGTGGCGCTGACGCTGAACGACGCATCGCCAAACGTCTTGGCGGGAATCGGCGAAAACAAAATCACTTGCGTGTTTTGCGTCCCCGTACCGCTCAGACTCACGCTGGGCGAAGTGGTCGCATCGGTCGCAACGGATAATCCGCCCGCGCGAGTGCCAGTGGCAGTTGGTTTAAAGCTGATTTGAATCGTGCAGCTTCCCCGCACAGAAAGACTTGCGGGTGCAACCGGGCAATTGTTAGTCTGAATAAAATCACCCAGCAAAACAACGCTATTGATGGTCAGCGGCGCTGTCCCGGTGTTGGTGAGGGTAACGAGTGGCGCTGGCGAACTGGTTGACCCGACTAACTGCCCGCCAAAATTGAGCGAGCCCGGCAAAAGAGATATGCCCGGTTGTATGCCATTTCCCTGCAAGAGAACGGATGCTTGCGTGCTTGGCGGCCCGCTCACCGCGTTAGAAGAAACGGATAGCGCAGTGGTTTGATCGCCCACCGTAGTGGGTTTGAATGTCACGCTAATAGTACAACTGGTCGAGACCGCGAGTTCTACCGGACAATTATTGCTTTGGCTAAAGTCGCCAACTGGCGAATCAATATCAATCTTGGTAATCGTCAGCGGAGCAGTGCCGGGGTTGGTCAATTGTATTGGCTGACTTCGAGTCGATCCCACCAATTGATTAACGAAAGATACATTGCCGGACAAGTTGATTCTCGGTACGCCGTTAATTGTGATATTTTGCGGCACTGATTCAACTGGGCTGTAAATATTATTTCCGTTCACCACGCCGTCCTGCGTCGCCGTGATGGTGCAGCTACCCACGGCATTAAAACTCAAATTCGTTCCCGATAATGAACAAGCATTGACCGGCGAAACGTTGGTCAAAACGTAAGCGATAGGCAAATTAGAGCTGGCGCTAGCGGCCAATGGGATAGCCGGCGTGCCCAAGGTTTGCGGCGACGCAATCGGCGAAAAATTAATCGTCTGCGGTATCAATGTACCCACGCCTGTCAAGGGCACCGCTTGCGCGCTGGTCGGCGCAGTAGCGGTCGGCACATTGGAAGTAATACCCAAGCCCGCCGTGCGCGCACCGCTCAACTTAGGCGTAAAAGAAATACTGATGGAGCATGAGATCTCGGGGGCAATCGGCGCAGTGCAGGTGGTAGCGGATTGGGTGTAGTCACCGCTCGCTGGATCGATCGCAGTGGCTAAGATAGTTAAATCTGCCGTGCCGGTATTTTTTACGCTAACACTCAGGGTGGTGGTAGTGTTAATTTGATGACTGCCAAAATCGAGCAGAGAAGGCGGAGAAGGCGTCAGTAATATTTTCGCCACACCTTTTACGGTAATGATGGGGTGCACGACTGGTGCAGCAGGACTATAAGTTGAATTGCCAATTTGGCTAGCGGTAATTGAGCATGTTCCCGCTACTGGGCCAAAGGTCGCGCTATTGCTGGATACACTGCAAGCGCCGGGCGGGACAGCAACGGCTGTATAGCTCACTGGCAGGCCAGAGTCCGCTTGTGCGGCCAACGTTGCGCTGTCGCCGACAGTTTTGGCTATGCCGATCGAAGGAAAGCTAATGGTCTGCGCGGTCAGCGGTACGGCGGTGACGGTCAATGTCACATCA
>JAYVJD010000287.1:0-2917 GCA_043769625.1 Pseudomonadota bacterium
AACGAGTCCCTCGAAGTGCGCTTCGCGGCATTGACACATGACTTGGGCAAAGGCGTAACGCCGCCATCTGAGTGGCCCAAGCATCACGGACACGAAGCAAAAAGTGTTGATCTAGTGAAACAAGTTTGTGCGCGGATTAAAGTGCCGGCCGATTGCCGCGATCTGGCGCTGCTCGCCGCGCGCTACCACGGCGATATTCATCGCGCACAGCAGTTGCGCGCAGACACCGTGTTGCGTTTATTTAAATCGGCGGATGCGTTTCGCCGGCCTGAACGCTTCGCTGAATTATTGCGCGCATGCGTGGCCGATGCGCGTGGCAGGTTAGGTTTGCAAGCGCAAGCCTATCCGCAGCAGGAGTATTTGCTGCAGTTATTGGCAGCAGCCAAAACAGTGGACGCGGGCGCCATCGCCGCGCAATGTCGTCTCCCCAACGAAATCGAAACTAAAGTGGACACAGCACGTCAAAACGCTATTGCTGCCTCACTGCTAGCCTCGAAACAGGCCAAATAATTTTTACGATTGTTTAGTTTGCCTCAGCGCATTATTGCACTACACTAAAGTCATAGCCTTTATGGGAAAACTGTAGTATCATTTTAAGTATATGATTGATATAGTAAAAACTAATTCAAATCCTGACGAAATGTCGGAAATTGAAAAGCAATACCCGCATATCGCCAAGCAATTGTGCGAGTACTGGGGCGAGGGCGTGTTTGAAAATTATGCCAACAAATTGATTATCGATGAACGTGGCGATCGCCAAGGTCTGCCGCGTGAAGTGATTGAAGAGTTATTATTTTTGTATCAATTGCATTTGAAAAAAATGAATTTCGATCCGCATAAAATGTCGATCGTGCGCAATACCGGTTTTCTCGATCCTTACGGGCAAGATTAATTTTGTTTTTCAGTTAAAAAAGTGCGCACCGAGGTGCGCATTTTTTATGTTTGCTCGGTTGCATTACAATCGTTCATTATATTTTTTGTGGTGTTCCTGCTTCGCGCCTTTGATCCAGTCATCGCGCTCGATGCGGCCATGGAAATTCACTAACTCGGCGTCAATGCGTTTGACATCCGCTGCAGTCCAGAGGGCAATCTGCTTGAAATGGAAGATGCCCATTTTGTTCAAAGTTTTTTCCAACACCGGCCCGATACCGAAAATTTGTTTCAAGTCATCTTTGTCGCCGCGCGCGGGCGTGCGCGCTGCTGGCGCTGCGGCGACCGGATTGTTGGTTTTTTCCGCCGGCACTGGCAGTGCTGCGCGTGGCTTGGCGAGCATGACTTCGAGTTCGCGGATGCGTGCATCGCGTTGCGTGATCTGGGTGCGCCAGGTATCGCTATCATTAACGGCGGCGCTTCGCTGTCGCAAGCGAACGATTTCTTCATCTTGCGTAGTCAAGGCGGATTGGTAGCGCGAATCGACATCACGCAACCTCGCATTGGCTTCGTTAAATTGGGTACGCAAACTGTCTGCTTCTGCCAGTCGCGGACGTAATTCATTTAATTCCTCGTCTTTGTTGCGCAGAGTGATTTGCCAGCGTGCATCAGCCTCGCGTAATCTTGTCTCCGCCTGATTCCCTTGCGTGCGCAGTTGATCGATTTCGACCAGGCGCGGGCGCAAGCGATTGAGCTCTTCATCGCGCTGGGTGAGTTGAGTGCGTAAGGACGCAAGCTCGCGCATTTGCGTAGTGAGCTTGGCGATTTCAGCCTCGCGCATCGCCATGCGTTGTTTTGTCGGGCCCATTTCGGTCTCCAGCCGAGTCAGCGCTTCATGCTTGGCCTGCAGCGAAGTTTGTACTTCGTTGAGTGAGGTGTGTAGTTTTTTGACTTCGGTTTCGTAAGCGTTTTGTTTCGACATACTTGCCGCTACGTCCGCTTCAATTGATTTCAGTTTGTTCTCGCGCTCGGTTAATTGCCGGCGCAAATTATCCATTTCGGTATCTTTGGCGGCGGCTTTTTGCGCGGCGGTTTGCGCCTCCGCCAATTGCGCGTGCAAAGTTTTATTTTCTGCGGCAACGCTAGCGTGGTCGCTGTCTTTGCCGGCCAGGTCTCTGGTGAGCAACATGATTTTGCTTGCCTGTGCGCCGAGATTAGTTTCGTGCGATTGAATCGTTAGCTTGAGACTCACGAGCTGCTGTTCGGCAGCATGTCGAGCTTCTTGATTTTTTTTGTTCTCTTCACGCGCGGCTTGCAATTCCTGCTCGTGAGCCGCTTGCTTACTATTGGTGTCGGTCAATTTTTGTACGGCGGTTTCGCGCTCGGCGAGAAATTTTTTGCTCTCGTTCTGGACCGCTTGCAATTCCTGCTCGCGCGCGGTGAGAGTGGTGTTAAGCGCGGTTATTTGCTGGCGAATTGTCTCCGCCTCTTTTAGCTTGGCGCCGAGGCTGGCGCCTTCAGCTTTGACGGTGGCATGTTCGCGGCGACTATCTTCCAGTTCAGCCGCCAGTTTTTTCGCTTCTTCTGTTTGGTGTTTTTGTGCGGCCTGCGCATCGCTCAGTTGTTTGCGCAATCCCGCAGCATCGGCTTCCAGACTGCTAAAGCGTGAGGCCAAAGTCTTGTGTTCCGCTTCAAGGCTGCTGTGTCGCGGCAGCAGAGATTGATGCGCGGATTCGAGCGATTGCCATTTTGCTGCGTGTACGTCGCGCTCGTCTTGCGCTTCGGCCAACTTGGAACGCGTCGTGGAGATATCGTTTTCCAAGGCGGCGAAAGCGTTGGCTTTGGCGCTCAGCTCATTCGTCAGTTTGGCGTTTTGTTCATCGCGCGCATCGGCCGTGTTTTGCACCAGCTTGAATTTTTCGGCTTGCGCTGCCAAGTCCTTTTTCACCACTTCGAGCTCAGATAAATGACTGGTAATTTCGCCGCGTGAGCGCGACAGGTTTTGTTCATAGTCCTGTTGCTTGATTTGCCATTCCTGCTCGCGTAA
>JAYVJD010000288.1:0-2910 GCA_043769625.1 Pseudomonadota bacterium
CGAAACACGGAGGTCAGGTTGGTCGAGATGATGTCGTCCCATTCTTCGTCTTTCATGCGCATCAGTAAATTGTCGCGCGTAATGCCCGCATTGTTGACCAGAATGCTGATGCCGCCATGCTTGGCTGTGACGTCACCAATCAGCGCTTCGCATTGCGCGGCGTCGTTGACGTTGAGCACCATGCCCTGGCCTTTGATACCTTCAATTTGAATGTAATCGCTAATCGCCGTCGCGCCGCTGTCGCTGGTCGCAGTGCCGATCACCGTTGCGCCTTGCTTGCCTAACGCCGTAGCGATGGCGCGACCGATGCCGCGGGTTGCACCGGTAATGAGAGCGGTTTGTCCTGTCAATATTTGAGTCATGATTTTATCTAATTAATTCAATTCAGATTTGGCGCTGTCGAGTGACGCAGCGTCGATGAACGCGAAACTTTGCAACGTGCTATCAATGCGCTTGTTCAAGCCCGCCAACACTTTACCCGGACCGCATTCAGCAATCTGTGTCACCTGATGTTGCGCCATGACGCGAATAATATCCGACCAACGTACCGGGCTATAAAGCTGTTTAACCAGCGCGTCGCGGATTGCGTCGGGATCGGAATAATGTTTCACATCGGCATTATGCAATACGGGAATTGTCGGCGAATTGATTTTTGTTTGCTTCAACAGCACGGATAATTTTTCTGCGGCAGGCTTCATCAGCGCGCAATGCGACGGCACGGAGACCGCGAGTATTTTG
The DNA here is from genome assembly GCA_043769625.1 of Pseudomonadota bacterium. Taxonomy (GTDB): domain Bacteria; phylum Pseudomonadota; class Gammaproteobacteria; order Burkholderiales; family JBEEJL01; genus JBEEJL01. Next base: position 739 of record JAYVJD010000288.1, read on the forward strand.
GCGATTTTCGCACCTTTGGCTTTGGCGACTTCCAGGCCGCGTTCAACAGCGGCTTTGTTGCCCGCTATCACTACTTGGCCGGGGCAATTCAAATTCACCGCCTCCAGCACTTGGCCTTGCGCCGCTTCTCTGCACACCGCCGCAATGGCATCATCATCCAAACCGACCAACGCCGCCATCGCGCCCTCGCCTTCCGGCATGGCATGTTGCATGGCTTCGGCGCGCTCGACGACTAAGCGCAGCGCATCGGGTAGCGATAACGCGCTCGCTGCGACTAACGCGGAATATTCGCCCAGACTATGACCGGCCACAAAAGCGGGATCAGCACCGCCGAGATTTTTCCATGCGCGATAGACGGCAACGCCTGCAGTCAACATGAGCGGTTGCGTATTGACGGTTTGATTTTGTAATTCGGCCGGGCCTTCTTGCGCCAGCTTCCATACATCGAGTTTGAGCACATCGGATGCCTCGACGAAGGTTTGTTTAACGATCGCGAGGTCGGTAAAGCCGTTCATCATGCCGACGGATTGTGAACCTTGACCGGGAAAAACGAATGCAAATGTCATATTATTAAGTATTTGATTATATTGAGTTATTTACCATTGTAAAAACACTGCACCCCAAGTAAACCCGCCGCCAACGCCTTCGAGCATCACTTTATCAGCGCGCTTAATTCTGCCATCGCGCACGGCTACGTCGAGCGCCAATGGAATCGACGCAGCCGATGTGTTGCCGTGTTGATCGACAGTGATGACGACTTTTTCTTCGGCGAGGCCCAGTTTTTTTCCCGTCGCTTTGATGATGCGCGTGTTGGCTTGATGCGGGATCAACCAATCAATATCGGCAGTCGTCATGTTATTCGCCGCGACTGCTTCGAGCACCACGTCTTCTAACACTTTCACTGCGAATTTGAATACTGCGCCGCCATCCATTTTCAATAGCGGATCGCCGGTGGGCAAGCCGCGATTGAGCGTGCCCGGTACACATAAAATATGATTGTAGCTGCCGTCGGCGTGCAAATGACTCGACAAAATACCGGGCTTATCCGACGCTTGCACGATCACCGCGCCCGCGCCGTCGCCGAACAACACACAGGTACCGCGATCATTCCAATCGAGAATGCGCGAAAAAATTTCCGCGCCAACTACCAGCGCACACTTGTGATCGCCGGAACGGATGAATTTATCCGCCGTCGCCAATGCATAAACAAAACCGCTGCACACCGCTTGCACATCGAAGGCGGCGCCGTTATTTTTGATGCCGAGTTTGTTTTGCAGCAACGCCGCTGTGCTAGGGAAAACCATGTCTGGCGTGCTGGTGGCGACAATAATTAAATCAATATCTTCTGCTTTAATACCTGCGGCTTGAATCGCCTGCAGGCTAGCTGCATAGGCAAGATCGCTGGCGCTTTGATCATCGGCCGCGATGTAGCGCTGCTTGATACCGGTGCGCGCGACGATCCATTCGTCCGAGGTATCGACCAGCTTTTCCATGTCCTGATTGTTCAGGCATTTTTGCGGCAAATAACTGCCGGTGCCGGTGATTTTGGAATAGGTGCTCATGGGTTCGCCGCTTTCTGCTCTGCTTCGGCGTGCAATGTCGTCATTTCATTGGTGATGCGTTCGAGTACGCCGCCGCGCACTTCTTCGGCTGCACGTTGCAAGGCGTACGAAAAGGCGACGCGATCGGCTGAGCCGTGGCTTTTCAAAACGACGCCGCGCAGACCAATCAGCGTCGCGCCGTTGTATTGGCGATGATCAACGCGGCGCTTTAAGGCATTCAACACCGGCATCGCGACCAGTCCCGCGAGCTTGGTTAAAATATTGCGCTGAAATTCTTCGCGCAAAAATAAGGCGATCATTTTCGCCACGCCTTCAGAGGTTTTCAGCGCGACGTTGCCGACAAAACCATCGCACACAATCACATCGGTTTTGCCGTGATAAATGCCATCGCCCTCGACGTTGCCGATAAAATTGACATGGCTGGCGCGCAGCAACTCAGCGGCTTGTTTGACGATTTCGTTGCCCTTCATTTCTTCTGCGCCGATATTCAGCAAGCCCACGCTGGGGCGATCATTGCCTTCGACAGAAGAAACCAGCACCGAACCCATAATGCCGAATTGCAATAAATGTTCTGCAGTGCAATCAACATTGGCCCCTGCGTCGAGCATCA
>JAYVJD010000289.1:0-7843 GCA_043769625.1 Pseudomonadota bacterium
GACGCCGTCCCAATCCCATTTTTGCCCTGCTTCGCATCTCTTTGATTTATTTGAATATTTATGTATTTCAGAATCAGACTCCAAATAGGACAACATCCATCCTGTCGGTACCGTTTGCAACACCGAAATCGCGCCGCCGCTGTGGTCAGAATCAGCGTGCGTGACAATCAACCCATCGAGTTGATGAATACCGGCTGCGCGTAAGTACGGCGCGATGATGCGTTTGCCTGCATCTGATTCTTCGTCATACGATGGGCCAGTGTCGTACAGCAAGGTATGGTTTTGTGTTTGTGCGACCACAGACAATCCTTGTCCGACATCAAGCACGCTCAGCCACAATTGTCCCGGTGCAGGCTTATCCGGCAATAACAAAAACATCGGCAATGCCCACACCACGCCGAGCCAACGCGCCGGAACTCCGCGTGGCGCAAGCAGCCACAGCATGCCCAGAACACCGAGCAGCATGGTCCACGCAGGCGGTGCGTGGCTACTCCACGTCGCGCCGGGCATTTGTGCCGTCCAGTGCAAAAACACCATGCACCATTCCATCACCTTATGCGCCAGCAACAGACAAAATTCCAGCGGCGGCAATGCGCCGAGCAGCGTGAGCGGCGTGACAATAAAACTCACGACAGGAATAGCAATCGCGTTCGCAATCGGCGACACCAACGATACTTGTTGAAACATGACCAATAAGAGCGGTGCCATGATCAACGTAATCGCAGCTTGCGTTGAGCCCATCAAACGCAACCAATGAATTTTCCCTGCGCGGCCTGCGCTCACATACATCAGCGCGCCGACCGCGCCGAACGACAACCAGAACCCCGGCGACAACACCGCCCACGGATCGGCGAGCGTGACAATCAATAAGGCGGCGCACAACACGCGTGACGGCGACGACATGCGCCCCGTCCACAAAAACACGGCGACCGTGGCAAGCATATAAAACGTGCGTTGCGTCGGCACGGAAAATCCCGCGATCAGCGCGTAAGCCAGCGCAGAAAACATACCGGCGATGACGGCGATTTTTTGTGCGGGCACACGCAAAGTGAGTGCAGGTTTGCTGCGCCAAAACCACAGCGCCAAACCATAAAACAAACTCGCCACCATGGTGATATGCAAACCGGAAATGGAAATCAAATGGCCGACGCCAGTGCGCCAGAACAATTGCCATTGATTTTGGCTGATGCCAGATTGATCGCCAACGGCCAGCGCGGTCAACACGGGCGCAAGCGGTTTGTCTTTTAATACGCGGTTGAAATTAGCACGGATGGTTTCGCGCAAATGGTCAATGCTATAAGCGATGCCGCGTGCATTCGCATCCTGCTTTAGCATGCTTTCTTTGCTGCGCACATAGCCTACCGCACGTACATTACGCTCGAGCAACCACGCTTCCACATCGAAGCCATCGGGATTCGATGCGCCGTGCGGTTGGCGCAACCGCACTGTCCATTGCCAGCGCTCGCCGGCGTGAATATCCGGCATAGCGGCGCTTTCTTCTTCGCTGCTGCGCGCGTCACGATAGACGTTGAGCGAAATATGGCTGGGCGTCGTGGCTTCCGGCGTCAGATGGTTTTCCACATCAAATTCAAAACGCAAACCACGCTCGGTTTTTTGCGGCAGCGACGCGACCACACCAGCGATCAGGATATCCTTGCCTTCCCATTGCGCGGGCAAGCGTTGCGCCATTCGCACATCGGCACGCCAGGCGGCCCAGTGGTAGCCACAGCCAATCGCGATGACAAACAGAAAGGCCAAACCCAGATTGGCCGAATACTTAGGCGCAAATTTTTGTCCACCTAGCATGACCAGCGCAATCAACGGCACGACCCACGCATAGCGTAAATCTGGCAATTGCGCCTGCTGCTGCAAAAACCATGCACCGAACACAAATCCTAGAATGAAAAGTCGCATGGCTGGTAGAGAGAATGTGATTGCGGTAGAGTATGCATTAGATTTTTTATCTTCCTCAGTATTTCAAATTAAGCGTTCAAAGTCTATGACTCCTGATTACTGGCGCTCCGCCACCAAACAACTCTCGGCCAACGACGCCGTATTGAAAAAATTGGTCAAAGACTATCCCGAAATCACCATGACCAGTCGCGGCGATCCCTTCGCCACCCTCGCCCGCTCGATCGTCGGCCAGCAGATTTCCGTCAAAGCGGCAGAGAGCGTGTGGAATCGCGTAGTAGCAGAAGTTGGCGACATGACAGCGAAAAAAATGCTGAAAAAAACCGAGCCGAAGTTGCGCGCTTGCGGACTATCAGGACGTAAAGTGACATACCTGCACGACCTAGCGCGCCATTTTCACGAAGGTTTACTCGATCCAGAAAAATGGAACCACGAAGACGACGAAATCGTCATTACCGAACTCACCCAAGTCAACGGTATTGGCCGCTGGAGCGCTGAGATGTTTTTGATGTTCCACTTGCTGCGACCGAACGTATTACCGCTTGGCGACATCGGCCTGCAACGCGCGATGGAAAAACATTACAACAAAGGCAAGCCGCTGACTAAAGTTAAAATGACCAAAATTGCCGAGGCGTGGCAACCCTGGCGCAGCGTTTCTACCTGGTATATGTGGCGCAGTTTAGACCCCATTCCAGTCGAATATTAATAGCAAATAGTTTAATTTAATCAAATACTTATAGAAAGACCAATTTATGAAAAATATTGCCTTAAAAACCTTGGCTGCATCCATTTTATTCGCCACTTTTTCGTTCACTGCGCAGGCAGACTCATCCGCGCCGAAACACAGCTGTGTCAAACCGGACCACCCAGGAAAACTCGCAAGTGAAGTGCGCTTGAAAGGATTTCAAAAAGAGGTAAATGAATACCGCGACTGCATCAACAAATTTGCGCTAGATCAAAAAACACAATCCGAAAATCACCAGACGGCAGGAAATGGCGCCATTGATGAATTCAATACTTTTGTGAAAACCGAAATGAATCCGAAGAAAGAAGATGACGTTAAGTAGTCCAGTTTAAAGAGGTGGAAACCCGTGAAGCAAAAATCTAGTCCTGACCGGAAGAGCATTCCTAGGCGCCATTTTCAAAGAGGAAAAAATTTATTGTCGCTTCAGCCGTCGCTACATTTTTGTTGATGGGGAAATGGACGGCACCAGCGCCGTAGGCTGGGCCGATAAGCCCAGCGCCTTTATGTAAACGGAACCCTTGCCGGCTTATCAGCGCAAGCCTACGAAATTTACGCCAAGGAGAAAACATGTCCGCCATCGCCAATATCGTCGTTGCATTCATCGCCCTGCTTCACGTTTACATTCTTGTGCTAGAAATGTTTTTGTGGGACAAACCCGCCGGCTTGCGCGCGTTCGGCAACACGCAAGAAGCCGCGACTAAAACAAAAGTATTAGCGGCGAATCAAGGTTTGTACAACGGATTTTTGGCGGCGGGACTGTTCTGGGGTTTGAGCATGGGCGCGGCGGGAAACTCGGTGAAAATATTTTTTCTGTTATGCGTATTGATCGCCGGCTTGTATGGCGCGGCGACGGCGAATAAAAAAATATTATTTATTCAGGCGATTCCTGCGGCGATAGGCTCGGTCTTATTACTGCTTTCATAAAACGTAGCCTGGATGGAGCGTAGCGGAATCCGGGAAATCGTTACGACGTATGCTGAACCCCGGATTCCGCTACGCTGCATCCAGGCTACATGTTTTCTACGCCGCGCTTAACACGCCATCATCCAAGCGCATCACTCTTTCAGTTCGTGCGGCCAATTGCGGATCGTGGGTGACAATCACGAAACTGGTGTTGAGCGAGCTATTGAGCTCAAGCATCAGATCGAACACACTCTCAGCCGTTTTGCGATCTAGATTGCCAGTTGGTTCGTCGGCGAGCACACAAGCGGGATTGGTGACCAACGCGCGTGCGACGGCAGTACGTTGACGTTCGCCGCCGGAGAGTTCGCCGGGCTTGTGTTGCAGGCGATGACTGAGGCCGACACGTTGTAACATCGCAGCAGCTTGTTCGTTAGCGTCAGCGGGTTTCATGCGCCGAATCAATAAGGGCATCGCGACATTTTCCAGTGCAGAAAATTCTGGCAATAGATGATGGAACTGATACACAAAACCTAAGGCTTTGTTACGTAGCGCGCTCAGCTTGGCTTCGTCCATTGTGGAAATATTCTGGCCGAGAATATCGACTTCGCCGCCAGTCGCTTGGTCAAGGCCGCCGAGAATATGCAGTAGCGTACTTTTGCCCGAGCCTGACGCGCCTACAATGGCGACGCGCTCGCCGGCTTTAATGCGCAAATTTATGCCATGCAACACCGGCACTTCGACCGGACCTTGCACATATTTTTTGTGCAGGTCGCTACATGACAAAACGATATCACTCATAGCGCAAGGCCTCCGCCGGTTTGGTGCGCGAGGCGCGATAGCTGGGATATAAAGTGGCGAGTAAGGCCATGGCGAAAGACACAATCGCGACGACCATTACATCGGCAGATTGAATTTCAGAGGGGAAATCGCTGATGAAATAAATTTCCGGCGACAGGATGCGAGTGGAAAATACGCCTTCTACCAGCTTCACCACGCGATCCACATTCAAGGCCAATAATATTCCGCCGGCCAAACCGAGAATAGTCCCGATGACGCCGATCCATGCGCCCTGCACCATGAAGATTTTCATAATGCTGGCGGGGGTCGCGCCGAGCGTACGCAGGATAGCGATGTCGGATTGTTTTTCCGTCACCACCATCACCATCGCCGAGACGATATTGAACGCGGCAACGGCGATGATGAGCGCGAGGATCAACGCCAACATGCGCTTTTCAATCTGCACCGCGCGGAAGTAATTGGCGTTTTGGCGCGCCCAATCAGTGATGTAGGCGTCAGCAGTCAACGTGCGCGACAGCTCTTGCGACACTTCCGGCGCTTTCATCATATCCTGCAATTTCAAACGCACGCCGCTGACTTTGTCATCATCAAGTCGATAGAGCTTTTGCGCGTCGGTCATGTGAATCAAACCAAAACCGGCGTCGTATTCGTAATGCCCGACTTCGAATATTCCGGTGACGGTAAATTGGCGCAAGCGCGGGACTAGCCCAGCGGGGGTCACCTGCCCTTGCGGTGTCACTAACAAAACTTTGTCGCCCACGCCCGCATGCAACGAGCGCGCGAGATACACGCCGAGCAAAATGCCGTATTCGCCGGCCTTTAAACTATTCAGCGAACCGGCTTTGATTTGTTTGTCGATGTCAGCGACACCCGGCTCTTGGTCGGGCAAAATGCCGCGCATAAAAACCGGATGCGATACATCGCCGTTCATCAGCAAGCCCTGTCCGGACACATACGGTGCGGCAGCAATAACCGCTTTATTTTGCTTCGCTTCTTCGGCCACCTTCGGCCAATTTGCCAAAACATTGTCGGGGCCGGAAATCTGGATATGCGAAGCGGCGCTCAACATACGGTCGCGCACTTCTTTCTGGAAGCCGTTCATCACCGACATCACGGTTATCAGCGCCGTCATGCCGAGCACAATGCCGAGCAGGGAAATCAGCGATATAAAAGAAATAAAATGATTGCGGCGCTTAGCACGGGTATAACGCAGGCCGACGTATAGTTCGTATGGGGTCACAGTGGTTTTATTTCTATTGAAATCAGGCGCCAGTGTGCCACAAGCGGCGGGATAAATACAAAGACGATTTGCCGTGGTGATAAAATGCCTGCATAACGTATATATAAGCAGCTATGCCCGTCGATTACCATTTGCTCGCCCCCTCACTTTTCATCGATCCTTTGCAGGGCGATGAATACCGAAATCTGCACACGCCCGCGTTGGAAGCCCTGCTCTGCCGCGCAGAAGTGCGCACTATTCAAGCAGATAATTATTATCAATGGCTGAGTAATGCATTCGGCCTAGATGAACTTTCAGTCGCGCCACTCACGCTGCAAGCCGACGGCCACGAGCCGGGCGGCGAATATTGGTTGCGCGCCGACCCGGTGCATTTGCGCATTCAGCGCGACCAAATTGTGTTGTTCGATGCGCATGTCGCGTCGTTGACGCAAGAAGAAGCTGACGCGCTCTGCGTCACGCTGAATCAGCATTTCATCACGGATGGATTACATTTCATCGCAGCAAAACCGGATCGTTGGTATCTCAAGCTATCGTCTGCGCCTGCGCTCAACACGACAAATTTATATACAGTGTGCGGAAAAAATATTCATGACTTCATGCCCACTGGCGAGGCAGCGCATAAATGGCGGCAGCGCATGAACGAAATGCAAATGTTGTTGTTTGAACATCCGGTCAATGTGGCGAGAGAATCGCGCCGCGAATTGCCGATTAACAGCGTGTGGTTTTGGGGCGGCGGCGTGATGCCGCAAAACACAAGCGGCGATTTTACGCAGATGATTGCTGATGACATTTTTGCGCAAAGCCTTGCGCGCGCCGCGCAGATTGAGATTCAATTGTTACCAGAAAACCCGCAAACCATGTTGCAAGCTATCGCAAAACCCAATAAAGAGAATAATAAAAATCTTATTTTAATCAATAAGTTACATAACATAATGCTGTATGGCGATATAACGAAATGGCGTGACGCGCAGGAACAGATTGACGCGAAATGGTTTGTACCTTTGCTTGCGTCCTTGAAATCCGGCGCGATCAATTCTCTCACTCTTATCGATCCGAGTAATCACAAACCGCGCGAGTTTGTCATCACGCCGGGCAGCCTGCGTAAATTCTGGCGGCGCGCAAAACCTTTGGCCACTTATGTCTAACATCGTCACCCGCACCGTCCCCCCGCAAGCCTATGCTACCCTGATTAAAGACGGCATGTCACCGTTACTCGCGCGCGTTTATGCAGCACGCGGCATCGCTTCGATGGATGAAATCGAAGCCAGCCTCAAACGCTTATTGCCAACAGTACTCCTGACGAATTGTCAGACGATGGCAAAAATCCTGGCCGATGCCATCGAACAAAAAAAGAAACTGCTCATCGTCGCCGATTACGATTCCGATGGCGCAACAGCATGTGCTGTTGGGATTCGCGCGCTACGCATGTTCGGCGCGGACGTGCATTATCTGGTGCCGAACCGGTTTGAATACGGCTACGGCCTCACACCGGAAATCGTCCAACTCGCCGCGCAAAGCAAACCGGATTTCATCATCACCGTCGATAACGGCATCGCCAGCGTTGAAGGCGTAACCGAAGCCAATCGGCTCGGCATCAAAGTGCTGGTCACCGACCATCACCTACCCGGCGATTCGTTGCCCGATGCGACTTGCATCGTCAATCCGAATCAACCTGGCTGCGATTTCCCCAGCAAGTCTATCGCCGGTGTCGGTGTGATGTTTTATGTGATGCTAGCCTTGCGCGCGGAGCTGCGCGAAAGGATGAAGGATGAAGGCGGAAGGATGAAAGAAGGAGATGGCTCGGCATCCGTCAACATGGCCAATCTGCTCGACCTCGTCGCGCTTGGCACCGTGGCCGATGTGGTGAAACTCGACGGCAACAATCGCATCATGGTTAGCGAAGGCTTGAAGCGTATCCGCGCCGGTCGCGCTTGCGCAGGCGTGCAAGCCTTGCTCCAAGTCGCGCGACGAGACGCACGGCGCGCGGGCACTTATGACTTAGGCTTTATGCTCGGCCCAAGATTGAATGCGGCGGGACGCTTGAACGATATGTTGCTAGGCATCGAAACCCTGATCACCGACGATATGCCGCGTGCAATACAGTTGGCGCAACAACTCGATACATTGAACCATGAACGACGCGGCATCGAAGCAGGCATGCAAGAGTCGGCGCTGGCGATCCTTGAAAGGATGAACGATGAAGGCGGCGCCTCGAAGGATGAAGGCGGAAGGATGAAGGATGAAAA
>JAYVJD010000290.1:0-7834 GCA_043769625.1 Pseudomonadota bacterium
AGATCGTTGGTCAGAATTAATACCGAGCAAAAAGCAGCCATCACGGCCAAACCAGACAGACGCATACGCTGGAAAAGTTCAGCGACAATCAGCGCAACCAGAAACGGCACAATGACGCTTTGAAACACCGGGTTTTGTAAAAGTTCATTCATCCGTATGGCTTGCTCAATAGACTTAATGTGACTTTGCTTTAGTGCGGAAATATTCGACCACGCCCGGCAGGATAGACAACACAATAATACCAATAATTACCAAAGACATATTTTTCTTCACCCACGGCAAGGTGCCGAAAAAATAACCCAAGTAGATCAACAAACCACACCAAACGACTGCGCCAATCGCGTTAAACATCACGAATTTGGAACGCGACATATTGCCTATGCCGGCAACAAACGGCGCATAGGTTCGCACGATCGGAATAAAACGCGATAACACTATCGCTTTGCCTCCATATTTTTCGTAAAACTCGTGCGCACGATCAAGGTAAGCCTGCTTGAGAAAAATGGAATCGCGCGGCTTGCTGAATATTTTTGGGCCGAGATAGCGGCCAATAAAATAATTCACCGTATTACCTAAAAACGCCGCTGCGATCATCAGCAGCGCGAGAAAATGGACATTCATCGAGGTGGCGCCATCGGCGCCGACTGTCGCGGCCACGCTGCCGGCGACAAACAAGAGCGAATCGCCGGGCAAAAAAGGCGTAACGACTAAGCCGGTTTCGCAAAAAATAATCGCGAACAAAATGGCGTAAATCCATACACCATAATTTTGCGCCAATAGGGGCAAATGTTGATCGAGATGTAAAACGTATTGAACCAAGGTCGTCAGCAAATCCATTATTTTTGATTCCTTTTACGCAAAAGGGACGGCGTGTGCCGTCCCTAAAACTATTTCCACAAACTGCTGACTATTACGTGTTTCAAACCGATGCCTCAGCAGGTTTCTTTTCCGGTTTGATAAAGTGCTCACGTTGTACACCAAGCCACATGGCCAACGGCGAGGCGACCAGCACAGACGAATAAATACTAAATAAAATACCGATAGTCAGCGCCAGTGCAAAATAGTGCAAGGTCTCGCCGCCGAAGAACAACATGGAAGTGACCATCATTTGCGTACACAAGTGGGTAATAATCGTACGCGACATGGTGGTGGTAATCGCGTTGTCCATCACTTGCGCGACGCTGGCACCACGCATTTTGCGAAAGTTTTCACGCACGCGGTCAAATACCACGACGGACTCGTTAACGGAGTAACCCAGAATCGCCAGGATTGCCGCCAATACCGTCAACGAGAATTCCAACTGGAAGAAAGCAAAGCAGCCGAGGATGATGATGACGTCGTGCAAGTTCGCCACGATAGTCGCAACAGCCAATCGCCATTCAAAGCGAACCATTAAATACACGCCGATGCCAATAACCACGAACAACAACGCCATGCCGCCGTCTTTCCACAATTCAGAACCGACTTGCCCGCCGACGAATTCGACCCGCTTAAGCTCCAACTTGCCTGCCGCGGTTGTGCATTTATTGTCTTTGACTTCGGCTCCTTCGCACAAAGAACTAAAAACTTTCTGCGAGATAGCGGCGGTAGATAAATCTGCTTTGAGTGGCAAGCGAATCAAAACATCGCGCGGCGTGCCAAAGTTAGACACCGTTGCGTCTTTGAAATCCAGCTTGGTAAACGCATCGCGGATTTTGCCCAAATCAGCATTTTTTTCGTAGCTAACTTCCATCACCGTCCCGCCAGTGAAATCGACAGAAAAATGCAAACCATTTTTGAACAGGAAGAAAACCGATAGCAAAAACGTTACTAAAGAAATAGTGGTTGTCCATTTCCCCCAGCTCATAAAGGGGATATCTTTTTTTATGCGAAAAAATTCCATTTACATTTTCCTGAAATAATTTTTAACTATTTAGCTAATCTGGCAGCAGAATCTTTTGCCCAAGCCACGTTACCGATCGACAAACTTTCCAGCTTGCGCTTGCTGCCGTAAACCAAATTGACGATGCCGCGCGACACCACCACTGCGCTGAACATAGAGGTCAAAATACCGAGGCACAGCACCACGGCGAAACCTTTAATAGGGCCGGAACCGAATACAAACAGCGCAAGACCCGCGATCAGCGTTGTGACGTTGGAATCTAGAATCGTACCGAAGGCGCGGTCGTATCCCGCTTCGATGGCTTTTTGCGGCGAAATGCCATTGCGTAATTCTTCGCGGATACGCTCGTTGATCAACACGTTGGCGTCAATCGCCATACCGACCGTCAATGCAATACCGGCCATACCAGGCAAAGTTAATGTCGCCTGCATCAACGATAACAAACCAATCAGGAATAGTACGTTGATTGCCAGCGCCACCACGGAAATCGTGCCAAACAACATGTAATAGAAAATCATGAACACGGAAATGGCCGCAAAACCAATCCACGTCGAGTGAAAGCCTTTGGCAATATTCTCCGCGCCCAAGCTCGGGCCGACCGTCCGCTCTTCAACAAACTCCATCGGTGCGGCTAATGCGCCGGCGCGTAACAGCAATGCGAGGTCGCTGGCTTCTTGTGAGCTAGGCAAGCCGGTGATCTGAAAGCGTGCGCCAAGCTCAGACTGAATCGTCGCAACGCTAATCGCTTCACTGCGATTTTTGTCGATGAGCAAAATCGCCATACGTTTCTTAATATTTTCGCGCGATACTTGCTTGATCACGCGCGCGCCTTTGCCGTCCATGCTGATATTCACCGACGGGCGGTTGTCCTGATCAAACCCTGCGCTGGCATCGGTAATCACTTCACCGGTCAACACCACTTGTTTTTTCACCAGCACCGGAAGGCCATTTCGTTCCGTCACGCGCTCAGAGGTGAAGGGCACTGCGGCATTGTTCGGGTCATTTTCTTCATCGACCAAACGAATTTCCAGCGTTGCTGTGCGGCCGATAATTTCTTTTACTTTGGCCGGATCTTGCACACCGGGCAAATCGACGATGATGCGATCCACGCCTTGTTGCTGAATGATCGGCTCCTTGGTGCCCAGTTCGTTAATACGATTGCGCAGCGTGATGATGTTTTGTCCAAGTGCAGCTTTCTGAATTTCTTTTTCTTCCGGCAGGGCGATGGTGCCGACCAAAGTCAGATCAGCGCCCGCGCCGCCCTCAACCAAGGTGAGTCCGCGCATTTGGTCGGCGAGAACTTTGCTGGCTGCCTGACGCGCTGCATTATCGGAAAAACGCACGACCACACGTTGCCCTTCGCGCGCGACGCCGCTGTAATAAATCTTTTTATCGCGTAACAAAAAACGGATGTCGCTGGCGTAACTTTCAACTTTTTTATCCAACGCCGCTTTCATATCCACTTGCATGAGCAAATGCACGCCGCCGCGCAAGTCGAGGCCCAACGCCATCGGGTTCGCCCCTATGGCCGCCAACCAAGCGGGTGACTTCGGCTCTAGATATTGTGCAATCACGTGCGACGGATTTTTTTCGTCCAGATTGAACAGCTTGTTGAGTAAGTCCGCCGCTTTCGATTGCGTTTCGGTATCGGCAAATTCGACCCGCACGCTGTTGTCTTTAAACATCGCGTGAGAATGCGCGATATTAGCTTTGGTCAGCGTGTCCTGCACGCGGCCCAACATTGCGGGGTCGGCTTTGGCGCTGGAGCGGACTGGCGCGATTTGGAGTGCGGGTGACTCGCCGAAATAATTGGGCAAGGTATAAAGAAACCCGGCAACCAAGGTGACGACGATGAGAATATTTTTCCAGGCGGGATAACGATTCATTTGTAGCTCTCGAAATTTTGCTAAAAATCAGGCGCTCTTGATGGTGCCTTTAGGCAGCGGCGTGCTGATCAAAGCTTTTTGTACTTGGATGACCACTTTGTCGGCGATCTCAAGGCTCACATAGTTATCACCGACATTGGTGACTTTACCCAGGATCCCGCCAGCAATGACTTCGTCGCCTTTTTGCAGCGCCTTTAGCATCGCGGTTTGTTCTTTGGCGCGCTTCATTTGTGGGCGCACCATGAGGAAAAACATCGCGCCGATCAGAACAATGGGTAACAGCATTTGTTGCAACAAATCACCACCGGCCGGCGTGCCTGCGGTTTGGGCGTAGGCTTCGCTAATAAATAAACTGACAAACATGATTTCTCCAGAGCAATATTATGGGTCGAAACAGAGGCAGTATTCTATCACGGACTACTGCGCAACTCGCTGAACTCACGGGCAAAATCGGCAAATCGATTGTCACTAATCGCTTTACGTATTTCTGTCATAAGTATTTGATAATAATGAAGATTATGGATTGTGTTCAAACGCGCGCCGAGGATTTCATTGACTCGCTGCAAATGATGCAAGTAAGAGCGGCTGAAATTCTGACAGGTGTAGCAGGGGCAAGTAGCGTCGAGCGGACGCGTGTCGAGCTTGTGTTTCGCGTTTCGAATTTTGATGTCGCCGAAACGGGTGAACAACCAGCCGTTGCGCGCATTACGCGTCGGCATCAGGCAATCGAACATATCGATACCCTGCCCGACCGAGTAAACCAAATCTTCCGGCGTACCGACGCCCATCAAATAGCGCGGTTTATCTTTGGGCAATTGCGGCGCGGTGTGCGTGAGAATGCGCTGCATATCTTCTTTCGGCTCGCCGACAGAAAGACCGCCGATCGCGTAACCGGGAAAATCCATTTCGACCAAGCCGCGTAAAGATTCGTCGCGCAAATTTTCATGCATACCGCCTTGCACGATGGCGAACAGCGCATTCGGATTACCCTCGTGCGCGCGTTGGCTGCGCACCGCCCAGCGCAAACTCAATTGCATCGATTCACGCGCGGTTTTTTCATCCGCCGGATACGGCGTGCATTCGTCGAAAATCATTACAATGTCGGAATTCAGCACGCGCTGAATGCGCATTGATTCTTCCGGCGTGAGAAATAACTTGTCGCCATTCACCGGCGACTGGAACGCTACGCCCTCTTCGGAAATTTTGCGCAAATCGCCAAGACTGAAAACTTGAAAGCCACCGCTGTCAGTGAGTATGGGTTTATCCCATCCCATAAAGCGATGCAAGCCGCCATGCGCCTCAATCGCCTCCAGCCCCGGGCGCAGCCACAAATGGAACGTATTGCCGAGAACTATTTCCGCGCCGATTTCCGTCAATTCCAGCGGCGACATGGCTTTCACTGTTCCATAGGTGCCGACTGGCATGAAGGCGGGCGTTTCCAATGTGCCGTGCGGCAACGTCAGCGTGCCGCGCCGCGCCGCGCCGGAGGTGTTGTGCAGAGTAAATTTCATGGCGCGACGATCGTTTGCAACAACTTGCGCATGTCTAATGGTAACTGCGCGGATTTGCGCGATTCGCGCTCGACATACACATGCACCAGATGTCCCTGCGCGCAGGCAGCGGTGTCGTTGTTGCGGAATATGCCAACTTCATAACGCACGCTGCTATTGCCGAGTTTGCTCACGCGCAAACCGGCATGCACGGTATCGGGATAGGTTACCGGGGCAAAATAATTACATTGGGTTTCCACCACTAATCCTATCGATGCGCCGTGGTGAATATCGAGCACATTATTTTGAATCAAAAAAGTATTCAACACCGTGTCGAACCAAGTGTAATACACCGTGTTATTCACATGGCCGTAAGCATCGTTGTCGAGCCAACGCGTAGTGATAGTTTGAAAATGCCGATAAGCGGCGCGGGTGTGGGGAACGGGTTTGGCCATGACATGCTCAGGATTATTTGTTGCCTATGATACCAAAAGCACCGGGATGATTACCTACAGAAAAAGCAAATTGTTCATGCTGTACCCCAGAATGACAGAACTCAATAGCGAAGCGAAGAACCCATTAGTCAAACTAGGTGGTAGTGCGGACGTCCCCACCCCTTCAAGGGGAGGGTGGGGATGGGTTCAAACGGTCAATCAACATCGCATCACCATAACTAAAAAAGCGATAGCGTTGCGCAATCGCTTCCGCATACGCGCGACGAATATTTTCCATGCCACCAAATGCCGACACCAACATCAACAAAGTCGATTTAGGCAAATGAAAATTGGTCAGTAAACGATCAACCACTTTGAACTGAAAACCCGGCGTAATAAATATGTTGGTCTCACCCACGCCAGCGGTTAATTTTCCATGCTTCAATACCGAGCCTTCGAGCGCGCGCAAGCTCGTCGTGCCTACTGCGATAACTTTTCTATCTATTTGATTACATTGAATAATTTTATCGACGGTCATTTGCGGAATGTCGTACCATTCGCTGTGCATTTTATGCTCCACCACATTTTCTACGCGCACCGGCTGAAATGTTCCCGCGCCAACATGCAAAGTCACATACGCGATCTCCACCCCTTTATGTTTCAGCGCAGACAACATAGCTTCATCAAAATGCAAACCCGCTGTCGGCGCGGCGACTGCGCCCGGTTCGCGCGCGAATACCGTTTGATAACGCTCATCATCGGCTTGGTCGGCGGCATGCGTAATATAGGGCGGCAGGGGCAGCGCGCCGTATTTTTCCAGTAAGGCAAATACCGTTGCGCTGGAATCAAAACGCAAATGAAATAAATCCTCCGCACGCCCGACAACCTTCACGTCAAACGCGCCGGCTAAACGAAACGTAGTGCCAGGCAGCGGCGATTTACTCGAACGGATCAACGCCAACACTTCATGCTCATTGATCACACGTTCGATCATCACCTCCAACTTGCCACCGGTAGATTTCTCGCCGAACAAACGCGCCTTGATCACGCGCGTATCGTTGAACACCATCACATCACCGGCGTTAACCAATTCAAGCAAATCGCGGAATTGCCTGTGATGCAATTGGCTCGCGCCATCAAGCTGCAACAAGCGGCTCGCGCCACGCACGGTGGGCGGAAACTGGGCTATCAATTCAGGCGGCAAAAAATAATCGAAGTCGTCGGTACGCATGGGGAGTAATAAAAATTAGGTGCGGAATCATATCATTATCAGGGCAAAATTTACCTGCAGCTATGTAATCTGGCTACAATGGGATTCGTTTAAATAAAAAGGATCAATAATGATAAACGCTGTCGCATGGTTCATGTTCGTTCTCGGTATAGGTCATATTATTTTTGGCCTGATCAAATTCAAATCCTCTATTGCTGATGCTATTTCTGCTGGTTTCGTAGGGGAATTCTATGTACCAGAAGTGAGGCGCACGGCTTTTTGGTTTTTGATTTTCGGCCCTTTATTCATGCTTGCTGGTCATGTCGCTATCCATGCCGTGGCTGTCGGCGATCTCCCCTTGCTCAAAATTCTCGGCATTTATTCTTTCTTCACAGCCCTCATCGGCGTCGCGGCATTTCCTAAATCACCTTTCTGGGCTGCGCTAATTTCTTCACCTTTTCTTATCGCGGCGGGCTATGGCGTAATTTCGTAAAAATACTTAAATAACTTACAGAAACTTTCAGGCTGTTATGAGCTCCGACCATTTATTTCCTGCAACTCAGCCCCACGAAGAAGATGCCGTATCTCCGCTCATTATCGTCGCCACTTCCGGCACGGGTGGGGACATCGCGCCCTTTACTCATCTTGCGCAAGGGCTCCGTGAACGCGGCCATCGTGTGATGATGCTCGTACCTAAATTTCACGAATCCCTGATGCAATCCGAAGGGCTCCCATACGAAGTTTTAGGCACTGTTAGCGAATTTCAAGCCGTGCTCGATGAGCCGAAACTGTGGGACGAACGAAAAGGATTTGGCGTAGTGTGGAAAGCTATGGCGCCGCATTTGGGCGCATTACGCGACATGGTGGAACGACAGCCTGCGAATACTCGATGTGTGTTGTTATGTCATCCTCTCTTGGTGCCATTAGCAGAC
>JAYVJD010000291.1:0-7812 GCA_043769625.1 Pseudomonadota bacterium
TGATGTTGAACGAAGGCTTGCGCCAAACCTTGGTCGATACTGGCTCGGAAGACAACGCCGTGGTGATTCGGCGTGGCGCGGATAACGAAGTGCAAAGCGGCGTCGATCGCGTGCAAGCGTCCATCGTCGAAAGCCAACCGCAAGTCGCTTACGGCAAAAGCGGCGAGCGCCTCGCGTCGAAAGAAACCGTCGTACTGATTTCATTGAACAAGCGCGGATCATCGAAACCATCAAACGTCGTGATACGCGGCGTGTCGCCAACCGGACTCATCATGCGTCCGCAAATCAAGCTGTTATCCGGCCGTATGTTCGCACCAGGCTCGTCGGAAATCGTCGCCGGCTCCGGCATCGCGCGCCAATTCAACGGCGCAGGACTTGGCGAGAAACAGCGCTTCGGCCAGCGCGAATGGACCGTGGTCGGCACGTTTGATGCAGGCGGCACCGGCTTCGATTCAGAAATATGGGGCGACGTGGAACAACTGATGCAAGCGTTTCGCCGCCCGGTATTCTCGTCAGTGATAGTAAAATTGAATGACGTCGGCCAATTTGACACCTTCAAAAAAAATATCGAAGCCGACCCAAGGCTGACTGTTGGCACTAAACCTGAACGCCAGTTTTACGCCGATCAATCGGCGGGGTTGTCCACCTTCATCAACATCCTCGGCCTCACCTTATCGGTGATCTTTTCCATCGGCGCGATGATCGGCGCGATGATCACCATGTATTCCTCCGTCGCTAATCGCACGGGCGAAATTGGTACCTTGCGCGCGCTCGGTTTTCGCCGCAGCAGCGTGTTGATCGCCTTTCTCGGCGAGGCATTATTGCTGGCGCTGGTCGGCGGCATCATCGGCATCGGCTTTGCCTCGCTGATGCAGTTCGCCTCGTTCTCTACAACAAATTTTCAATCCTTCGCCGAACTCGCGTTCAGTTTTAAATTGAATTCGACGATCATTATCGCGTCACTTATTTTCGCGTTGATCATGGGCTTCCTCGGTGGCTTCCTTCCCGCAGTGCGCGCCGCTAGAATGAAAATTGTGGATTCGCTGCGCGCCGCATAAAATTATATAACTAATTGATTATTATGATATTTTCAAATCGCCTCATTCGCAATCTCGAAAAACTTCAACGCCTACCCGCTATGCTTCGCCCATGGATGCTGAATCGCACGCTGGGTAAAGTCGTGCCCTTCGTCGGCACCGCCGGATTGCAATTTCTCAAACTCGAATCAGGCCGCGTCGAACTGCACATCAATAATCGCAAGCATGTGCAAAACCATATCCACGGCGTCCACGCCGCCGCGATGGCCCTTCTCGCTGAAACCGCCACCGGCTTCGTCGTCGGCATGTCCATTCCCGACGACAAACTGCCGTTAATGAAATCAATGAAAGTGGATTACACCAAACGCGCGGAAGGCGGACTGACTGCTGTCGCAACCTTAACCGACGAACAGATACGCCAGATTCAAACGACAGAAAAAGCGACGTGACGGTTAGCGTGAAAGTGGTAGATGAATCAGGCGTAGAACCGATTCAATGTGAAATGATTTGGGCTTGGGTGCCGGTGAGAAACTAAATTAGTTCGTGGGCAAAACGAAGTGTGCCCACTCTACAACGTGCTACGAAATTGAAATTGAAAAATTACCAACAGAGGATTGGTAAATTCCCTCGAATTTTTCTAACCGACTAATCCTCACGCCCCACCATCGCCAACATTGACACACCAACCGGCAAATTAAAGCGAGCCAACAGCGCCGCTTCTGACATGAAGACCCGTTTCAACACAGCGTTAATGAAAGTAATTGGCATCTCAGCACCATAGGCCGCTTCGCCCTTGCGTAGCCGGTCGAGCAAACGCGCAACGGCGGCGGCGGGGAATAGGAATGTGTTGAAGTAACTAAACCGCTGCACGCGCAATCCTGCATTGGCGATATGTTCGTACAAGCTGTCACGTGTATATCTGCGTTTGTGGTGCAACAGCTTATCGTGCCTGCTCCATAGCCACGGGTGTGCAGGAACGGTGAGCAATATCACACCATCAGGCGTGAGCAATTCGCGTATGGCGCGCAGCGAGGCGGTGTCGTCTTCCACATGCTCCAATACATCAAACAAGCAAATCAAATTAAATTTTTGTGCGAAAGTGGGCAGCGCATTGGGCAACGCGCCAGGATGCACGACGACCTGCGTGCGGGTGTTGGCAATCCGTCGGGCTTCATCGTTCATTTCTGTGGCGGATAACTTGCCGAAGCGCGACAACATTTCAAGATTGCCTCCAGTGCCTGCGCCGATTTCCAAAATATGTTGTAGCGGCTTGTCGGCTAAATATTGTGAAAGCAGCCGCTGCAAAATCGCCCGGCGGCCACAAAACCACCAATGGTTCTGCTCGGTGTTGGCCATTTGTAGATAAGCGGATTTTTCCATATTTTTGACTTATCCAGAGCAGCCCGCTTCATGCGCTAGGCTTATTGTCTCGCCAGAATTATGTGAGACTGATTTCGAGATTATCAATCAGCCGCGTATTGCCCAACCAAACCGCTGCGACCACCACCAATTCTTTATCATCGGGAATGGGTAAATTCAGCGTATGCCGATTGCGTACAGAGACGTAGTCGGGGCGCCAACCATGCAAGGCTAAATCTTCTGTGGCCAGGTTTTCCAGTTGCTTAAAATTGCTGTTGGCATTTTTTTCGATTTCAAATTTAATTTGGGCCAAATGCTTTTGCAGACGTGGCGCTTCGATTCTTTGTGCTGGCGTAAGGTAACTATTACGCGACGACAGTGCGAGGCCATCTTCGGCGCGCACGGTTTCGCCGCCAATCACTTCGACCGGCACATTGAGTTGCTCGACCATCGCACGCAGGATGGCTAATTGTTGGTAATCTTTTTTGCCGAACACGACGACATCCGGCTCAACGATATTCAACAGCTTTAATACGACCGTAGTGACGCCACGAAAATGTCCGGGCCGGTGTTCGCCTTCGAGCATCGTCGCCATCGGCGATGGCTCGACGAACACCACTTGCGGTGCGGGGTATAGCTGGCTTTCATCGGGCGAAAAAACAATATCGACGCCGGCCACGTCCAGCTTGGCGCAATCTTCCATCAAAGTGCGTGGATAGCGATCAAAGTCGCCGCCCGGCTCGAACTGCAAGCGATTGACGAATACGCTCACCACAGAAAATTGTGCATGCTGTTTGGCAATACCGACAATTTTGATATGGCCTTCATGCAGATTGCCGAGCGTCGGTACGAAGCCGATACTTTTGCGACCCTCGAGTTCTTTGCGTAATTCGGCGATAGTGGTGATGAGTTTCATGATGATTAAAAAATGTGTTCGGCTGCCGGGAAAGTTTTCGCTTTGACTTCTTTTACGTAGGCCACAATCGCTTCGGGCACGCCCGGTTGGCCTTGCATGAAATTTTTCACGAAACGCGCTTTGCGGCCGGGGAAAATATTCAACATGTCGTGGACGACTAGCACCTGGCCCGAGCATTCGACGCTGGCACCGATGCCGATGGTCGGGATATTTAATGCGAAAGTGATTTCTTTTGCCAGCATAGAGGGCACGGCTTCAAGCACGACCATGGCGGCGCCGGCTTTTTCTACCGCCAGCGCATCTTCCAAAACCAATCTCGCGGTGTCGGCAGTTTTGCCCTGCACTTTGTAGCCGCCGAGTTGATTGACTGATTGGGGCGTGAGGCCGACGTGTCCGCAGACGGGGATGCCGCGCTTCACTAAAAATTCGATAGTGTGCAACATCACGCTGCCGCCTTCGAGCTTGACCATTTGCGCACCGGCGGCCATCAAAGTTGCAGCGTTACGCAGCGCTTGCTCGGGCGATTCCTGATAGCTACCGAACGGCATATCGGCCAGCACCAGCGCTTGTTGCGAGCCGCGTGCGACGCAAGCGACGTGGTATTCCATGTCGCGCATGCTGACTGGCAGGGTCGAATCGTGGCCTTGCACCACCATGCCGAGTGAATCGCCGACTAACAAAATCTCCACACCAGCGGCGTCGGAGATTTGCGCGAAGCTGGCATCGTAGCTGGTGAGCATGACGATTTTGTCGCCGGCTGCTTTCAGTTTTTGAAAATGCGAAAGGGTATGCCGCATATTATCCTCGATTAAAATATTCGCGCCCGCCGCGCATATTGGTGATCTGTTCAAATAATAAATCAAAATCCTGTGGGCTATCGACAAAGTTGATGCGCGCGCTGTTCACGATCAATAACGGTGATGCGGAATACTGATGAAAATAACGTGTGTAGCTATCGGCCAGACTATGTAGATATTCTTCCGAGATATTGCGTTCCATTTTATGCCCGCGTCGCTTGACGCGCTCAACCAATAACTCGGCCGGTGCCTGTAAATAAATCACCAAATCTGGCGTAGCCGCCTGTGGTTTCAGGTGGGTAAATATCTGGTTATACAAAGCGTATTCGGTATCGTCGAGCGTGAGGCGCGCGAACAGTGGATCTTTATCGAGCAGAAAATCAGAAACCGTGGCTTTATCAAACAAGGAGTGCTGTTTGAGTTCACCGACTTGGTTGATACGCTGAAATAAAAAAAACAATTGCGTCGCCAATGCATGACGTTGCATGTCGCGATAAAACGCCGGCAAAAAAGGATTCGCATCCGGGTCTTCCAGTAACAATTCTGCACGCATTTTTTGCGCGAGCAATTTCGCCAGGCTGGTTTTGCCCGCGCCGATCGGACCTTCAACAACAATATAGTGATATTTATTTTTCAAGATCGTAACTATTTGATTATTTTAAATTTTTTCTATTTCCTGCTGCTTGCAGCGCGCGAGCAGATCTTTCACCGAACCCTTCTCGGGTATGGTCATATCTGGCGCAATTTCGAGTAGCGGCATCAGCACAAATGCGCGTTCGTGCATACGTGGGTGCGGCAAAATTAAATTATTTTCGTCTAGCTGCACGTCATCGAATAACAAAATATCCAAATCGAGCGTGCGCGGTCCGTTCACAATTTTTCGTTCGCGTCCGTACTGCTTTTCCATCTTCTGCAATTCAGCCATCAATTGCCGGGCGGTTAATCGGGTTTCGATTTTCACGCAGGCGTTGATGAAGTCCGGCTGATCAGCATACCCCACCGGCGCGGTGCGATATAAAGACGAACGCTCGAGTAACGCGGTCTCGCGCATTTCGCCGAGCAGGCTCATCGCATTGGTGACGATTTTTTGCGGGTTACCCAGATTGCTGCCGAGGTTGCTGCCGAGGGCGATAAATGCGATGTGTTGTGTCATGTTTGCGATGCCTCATCCATGCCCGAGCTATCCGTTTGCTCTGGATGGTCTTGCGTATCTTTATCGCGCGCTGATTTGCGCCGACGGCGTTTTTTCTTCGGCTCGACATCGGGTAATTGCATGTCGGCACGCTCGTCATCCGACGCATCTTGAAATTGCGTCCACCATTCGCCGATGTCCATCTCCACTTCGCCGCTTTCGCAACGGAGCAGGAAAAAATCATAGGCGGCACGGAAACGCGGATGCGATAACAAACGATAAGGCTTGCCGCCGCCACGCTGCAAAAAGCGCGGCTGCAATATCCATATTTCTTTGGTGATGACGTCGAAGCGACGCGGAATCGCCAACTCTTTGCGTTGTACGTCGAGCACATCGTCCATCGCGGCGTGCATGGCAGGCACGGGCTTCATACCTGCTGCTTCATGTTGCGCCAGGGTCGCGAGCACCTCATGCCACAACAACGCGGCAAATAAAAACGCCGGTGACACGGGTTTGTCTTCGCGCACCCGCTGGTCGGTGTTGGCCAACGCGATGTTGACGAATTTCTCTCCCAGCGGTTGTTCGAGAATCACATCGAGCATCGGCAACAAACCGTGGTGCAATCCTTCCGCGCGCAATTGGCGCACGCACTCGACTGAATGACCGGATAATAACAGCTTGAGCATTTCATCAAACAGGCGCGCAGAGGGAACGTTCTGCAGCAAATCGGCCATCTCCGGTATCGGCCCGCGCGTGGCTTCGTCGATAGTGAAACCGAGTTTGGCGGCGAGACGCGCGGCACGCAACATACGCACCGGGTCTTCGCGATAACGCGTGGCCGGGTCGCCGATCATGCGCAGGACTTTTTTGCGCACATCGTCTAAACCGTTTTGGTAATCCCACACTTCTTGTTTGGTCGGGTCGTAGAACAGCGCGTTGACGGTGAAGTCGCGTCGAACCGCGTCGTCGGCCATGTTGCCCCACACGTTGTCGCGCAGCAGGCGACCGTGCTCGTCGGCGTGTTGGTCGTCATCGTCTTCGCCCGCTTGCGGCGCGCGGAAAGTGGAGACTTCCACTGTTTCGTTGCCGCACATCACATGCACAATGCGAAAGCGTCGGCCGATGATGCGCGAGCGGCGAAAATGCTGACGCACTTCGTCCGGCGTCGCGTCAGTGGCGACGTCAAAATCTTTTGGCTCGCGGCCGATGAGCAAATCACGCACCGCGCCGCCGACGACAAACGCGGCGAATCCGGCTTGCTGCAAGCCATCCGTCACGCGCAATGCGCACGGGCTAATTTGTTCACGTTTGATGCCGTGTTTAGAAACCGGCACGACGCGCGGCTCCATACCCTTACCAATTGGCGATTTTTTTGTCGGCTTGCCGAAGATGCGTTTGATCAGTTTTTTTATCATCGATTTATACTTATAAACAGATTCCTAGAGCATACCAAAACCCGCGAGGGCTTCCCTATCGCAGCCGTATAATTTTTGCAGCCGTGGCACCGTCAGCATGGAAACGACATCCCCCGATTCCGTTTCACCACCGTCAAACAGCAACAGCGCATGGGTGCAAAAGCGCAACGTCCACAGCGGCTCATGCATCGACATGATGACAGTTTTTGCCTGTTTCGTCGCCAATTCGTGCAACTGTTTCATCACTGCGTATTGGTGCGCGACGTCGAGATGCATCAACGGCTCATCAAGACAATAAACCTGAGGATACTGACACATCAGCTGCGCGATGCGCACGCGCTGAAATTCCCCGCCGGAAAGCGTGTCCATTTTGCGCCCGGCCAGTGTGTCGATTTGCATCTCGCGCATCGCGCGCTGCGCAAAACTTGTGTCGGCATCGCGATGGGGAAACCTGCCAAGCAAAACATAATCTTGCACGCAGCCATAAAAAGTCGCGCCTTCTTTTTGTAATAACACGCCGATGTTTTGTGCCCGTTCGGTCGGTCGGATCGATGATATAACTATTTGATTAAATTGAATATTTTGTGAATCATTTTCGGCGATGCCGCTTAGCGCATGCAACAGCGTCGTTTTGCCACTGCCGTTTTTCCCTAACACTGCCCAGCACTCCCCGGCGTTAAATTCGAGGTTAAGCTTTTGCACCAAAGTTTTATTCGGCACGCTGAGTGTCAGATTTTCTGCGCGTAACATTATGTTTTTCTTGTCAGCAAAAATAACATCGCCGGCACGCCAAGCACGGCCATGAGCACGCCGACGGGTAATTGTTGTGGCGCAATCACGCTGCGCGCCAGCGTGTCAGCGAGGCAGACCAAACTACCGCCAATCAGCATCGCCGCAATGGTCAATGCGCGGTGTTGCGTCGCGCCTAACATCCGCGCGGCGTGCGGCGCGATGAGGCCAACAAAACCAATCGCGCCCGCCGTCATCACGACCACCGCGCAAGCAGCAGCGGCGCAAAAATAAATCAGGGTTTGCAAAACATGGACATGAATGCCGAGCGAGCTGGCTTTGGCTGCACCAAGACTCAACACATCCAGGCTGCGCGAAAAATACAAGGTGACACCCGCGAATATAAACAAAGCGCCGCCGGCCAGCC
>JAYVJD010000292.1:0-7792 GCA_043769625.1 Pseudomonadota bacterium
TTCCCTTACTACTTTTTCGATCTGTTCAAGGCTGGCTTCGAAAAACTCCTTGCGGTAGTTAACTAAATTAATTCTGTGGTTTTCCAAAGATCTATGTAAAGTATTTTCCAATGCGGGCGCGTCGATTGAATAGATCATGGCATGAACGTCAAACGTAAAAGGCACACTGGCATCTCCCAATTCCTTGATTCGCTCATCAGGTTCAAGCCTACGGGTCATACCGATCTTATAAACGTTTTTGCCGAAAGATCCAATGTTTGAAATTACGTAAACATGCCCTGCTCTAGTTTGCTGTGCCATCGATTTAGCTCGCTCACTTTTCTCGTGAGCAGCTGCAAGATCTGTCGCCAACCCAGCTATTTTTTCTTCAAGCTCAATCAGCTTACTTCCCGTCGCCCTTTCAGCTTCGTTTTTTGCCTTTTCGAGCAGTTTTTGATAACGATCTTCTTCTTTAAGTGCTGCCTCGCTTTCTTGCGCTAACTTAGCTTCTTCACGCATCTGTAAGCGGATGCTTGCTTGTTCTTCTCTTTGTTTATATTTCTTATCTTGATATTCGTATGCCAATCTGAATTCTCGTATTTTCAGATCCAAGTAGGCAGGTGAAATGGTGATTGCATTCGTCTCGTTTAGTTTATTAATGGCATCGAATGCAAGGCGAATACGTTGTTCCATTCTCTCGGCATTATTCCAAGTGGTATTCGAAATTGCTGCTTCGCACTCATTGTTAAAAGCGCGAGCAGTGAGACGTATTCCTTTATTTGTATTTACTTGTCCTTTCGTCTTGCTGCCATCAACTGTCCATTCGATTTTGCAAGTAATGGCTGTTTTTTGCGCAACCATTTCCTTTTGCACATCTCTAATTCGGTCTATTTCTTCTTTATATTTTTCAGGCGCATCAAAATCGTAATGAGGCTTATAAATTCCGAGTTCAGCTAATTCAATCGATTCATCATAAACAGCAGCTCTCTTTACTAACTCATCATAAATTAATTTTTTATCCTTATATGATTGGCGCAGGTTTGTGATTGTTTTATCTAATTCAGTTTTTTCCTGATTTATTCTAACGATTTCTTTTTCAATATCAATGATCTTTGAGAACCTAAGTTCGTAGTCATTGCTTATAATTGTCGCTTCAGAAAGTTGAGTTTCGTAATTCTTATTTTTACCAAGCAAGTTTAAGGCGTAAAAACTTAGTAATAACAAAAGGAGCGCAAGAATTGATATGACTATTATATTTATTGCCATGATGCCTCGCTTAGTTGTCTAGTAAATTTATTTTTTAATGAACGAAGCAATTAAAAAACTCGTTCGACCAATTATACTTTGCCGACGTTACCTTTTTAGCCAAACATCGCCTCATCCAAAGCCAACACACTCCCTGCCCCGCTCGTTACTTCCATTTTAAGCGCCTGCGCGCGCGGCAAAATATGTTCGGCGTAGAAGCGCGCGGTGGCGATTTTGGCTTTGTAGAAATCTGCGTCGCCGCTGCCGGCGTTTAACTTATTTGCCGACACCAGCGCCGCAGCGCCCATTTGCCAGCCACCGGCTACGGTGCCGAATTGCATCAGGTACGGCACGGATACGGCGAACGGTTCTTGCGGATTTTTACTGAAGGATTCCATGATGGAAATGGTCGATGCGCCTAAGCCTTCGATAGATTTACCCAAGCTGGCAGCGATGGCTTTGCAATCGGCGTTATCGCTTGCGCCTAATGCTGCTGCGGTTTTTTGCATGTCTTCGATCAGTGCGCGCATGCTCGCGCCTGCGTCGCGGCCTAGCTTGCGGCCGATTAAATCGTTGGCTTGTATGGCGGTGGTACCTTCGTAAATGGTGGTGATGCGCGCGTCGCGGTAGTGTTGGGCCGCGCCGGTTTCTTCGATGAAGCCCATGCCGCCGTGGATTTGTACGCCGGTCGAGGCGATTTCCTGGCCGGTCTCGGTGCTCCAGCCTTTTACTATCGGGATCAATAATTCTGCGCGGAATTGTTCGCGCTTTTTGCTTTCTGCATCCGTGTTGCGTTGGCCGTTATCGAGACAGGCGGCGGCGTAATAGGCGACGGCGCGCATGGCTTCGACTTGCGATTTCATGCTGAGCAACATGCGTTTGACGTCGGGGTGTTTGATGATGGCGACACGTCCGCCGTCTTTTTTACCCACTTCACTTCCTTGCACGCGCTCTTTGGCGTAAGCCAGCGCGCCTTGATACGCGCGCTCGCCGATGGCGACGCCTTCGAGGCCGACGGCGAAGCGCGCGAGGTTCATCATGATGAACATGTATTCGAGGCCGCGATTTTCTTCGCCGATCAAATAACCGACCGCGCCCCCTTGGTCGCCGTAGGCCAACACCGCTGTTGGGCTGCCGTGGATGCCGAGTTTGTGTTCTATCGACACGCAGCGCACGTCGTTGCGCTTGCCTAAGGAGCCATCAGCGTTGACCATGAATTTCGGCACGATGAATAATGAAATGCCTTTCACGCCCTCCGGCGCGGTCGGTGTGCGCGCGAGCACGAGGTGCACGATGTTCTCGGTGTGATCCTGTTCGCCGTACGTGATATAAATTTTCTGGCCGGTGATGAGGTAATGATCGCCTTGCGGCACGGCCTTACTGCGCACGGCGGCGAGGTCGGAACCGGCTTGCGGTTCGGTAAGGTTCATGGTGCCGGTCCATTTGCCGGAGACCATGTTGTGCAGGTAAGTTTTTTTCTGTTCAGGCGTGCCGACCAGATGGATCGCCTCGTATGCGCCTTGCGTGAGCATGGGGCACAGCGAGAAGGCCATGTTGGATGCGGCGATCATTTCATCGACCGGTGTCGCGACTAAATTGGGCAAACCTTGTCCGCCGAAATCAGGGTCGGATTTCAACGCGCCCCAGCCGTTATCGGCGAATTGTTTGTAGGCGGCTTTGAAACCTTTTGGGGTGGTGACGTTGCCGTCTTTCCAAACGGCACCTTCCACATCACCGCTCCAGTTTAACGGCGCGAGCACGTCGCGCGAAAATTTTCCGGCTTCGTCGAGAATAGCATCGACCAGATCATGCGTAACTTCGTCGCAGCCGGGTAGTTTGGCCACGCGGTCGAGGCCGATGAGTTCGTGCAGGACGAATTGCATGTCTTTGATGGGGGCGTTGTATGGTGCGGCCATGATGTGTTCCTTGCTTAGAGAGTTGTTGATACAAACTAACCCATCCCCGCCCGACCCCTCCCCTTGAAAGGGAGGGGATTTAAACCCCTTCCCCCTTGACGGGGGTAGGTTGGGATGGGGGTGATGGTTGATACGCCTGCAAAAATATCTGAATCATCGCTACGCGTGCGCGCGGCGCACCCTACCGTTCTGCTCCTTTACCTCCGAGGGGAAGGTTGGGATGGGGATGGGTGTCGGCTACAAATGTGCGCTAGACCCATCCCCACCCGTCCCTTGAGAGGGAGGGGATGTTCTTTGTTGCTAAACGATTGCGCTTCGTATGTTGTCCGTTACGCGTGCGCGCGGCGCACCCTACATGTTGTGCGCGCGTTGCGCATGTATTTCTTTGGCGGGCGTGACCCGCCGTACTTTACAACGCTGCTGTTAATTCAGGCACTGCGGTAAATAAATCGGCCACCAAACCATAATCGGCCACTTGGAAGATCGGTGCTTCGGCGTCTTTGTTGATGGCGACGATGATTTTGCTGTCTTTCATTCCGGCTAAATGTTGGATTGCGCCGGAGATGCCGATGGCGATGTAGAGTTCGGGAGCGACGATTTTGCCGGTTTGGCCTACTTGGTAATCGTTGGGAACAAAACCCGAATCGACGGCGGCGCGCGATGCGCCGACTGCTGCGTTAAGTTTATCCGCGAGGGCTTCGAGTAATTTGAAGTTGTCGCCGTTTTGCATACCGCGTCCGCCGGAGACGATGACTCTTGCCGAGGTGAGTTCGGGCCGGCTGGATTTGGTCAGTTCTTGGCCTATGAGTTGCGTCGGGCCTGCGTCGCCGACTGCCGCAACGGTCTCAATCGCCGCGCTGCCGCCCTCTTTCGCAGCCGCATCGAAGCCGGTGCTGCGCACAGTGATGACTTTGATTGCGTCAGTCGATTGCACAGTGGCGAAGGCGTTGCCGGCGTAAATCGGCCGCACAAAAGTATCGGGCGATTCGACGGAAATAATTTCGGAGATTTGCGCGACATCTAAAGTGGCTGCGACGCGCGGCATGAAGTTTTTGCCAATCGCGGTAGCTGGCGCGAGGACGTGTGAATAATTTTTCGCCAACGAGACAACGAGCGTGGCCAAGTTTTCTGGCAGGCCAGTTGCGTAAGCTGGGTCTTCGGCATGCAACACTTTTGTCACACCCGCTACTTTACTTGCCGCTTGTGCTGCGCCGTTGGATGCGTTGCCTGCGACTAACACATGCACCTCGGTGCCGATTTTTTTCGCGGCGCTAATCGTGTGCAGGGTGCTTTCTTTTAAACCTGCGTTGTCGTGTTCTGCGATGACTAATGTTGTCATAATGATTCCTTTACGATGTTACGTAAGTATTTGATTATATTGAATTATTTATATGCTCTTCGATTCGGTTTTCAGTTTGCTGATCAGCGTCGCCACATCCGGCACCATGACGCCGCCTTTGCGTTTCGGCGGCTCGGTGACTTTCAAGGTTTTCAAACGCGGCGTGACATCGACACCTAAATCTTCCGGCTTAAAGGTGTCGAGTTGTTTTTTCTTCGCCTTCATAATATTCGGCAAGGTCGCGTAGCGCGGCGTGTTGAGGCGCAAGTCGGTGGTGACGACGACGGGCAGCGACATGCTCACCGTTTCCAGGCCGCCGTCGATTTCGCGCACGACTTGCGCTTTGCCGTCGGCGATAGTGACTTTGGAAGCGAAGGTCGCTTGCGGCCAATTCATCAGCGCGGCGAACATCTGGCCGGTTTGATTCGCGTCGTCGTCGATGGCTTGTTTGCCGAGGATGACGAGTTGCGGCGATTCTTTTTGCGCGATAGCTTTTAATAATTTAGCTACAGCGAGCGGCTGCAATTCGATTTCCGTTTCGACCAAGATCGCTCGATCCGCGCCCATCGCCAGCGCAGTGCGCAAGGTTTCCTGACACGCCGACACGCCCATCGACACCGCGATGACTTCCGTCACCACGCCCGCCTCTTTCAACTTGATGGCTTCTTCCAACGCGATTTCGTCGAAGGGGTTCATGGACATTTTGACGTTGGCGAGTTCAACGCCGGATTGATCGGCTTTGACGCGGACTTTGACGTTGTAATCGACGACGCGCTTGACGGCTACCAGTGCTTTCATAAAAACCTCAATGAGATCAACATATGTAATAGAACAGACAATGCTATTTTACAGGAGTTTGCGGCTGCCAGAAATGACAAAGGCATAGTGTATGAAACTATGCCTTTGCATAAGAAAACGGCAAAACTTAGAACGATTTTTTGAATAGTGCCTGGAGTTCGCCGACAATGCCGCGCCGGAAGGCCAGTACGCAGATAACAAATATGCTACCGGTAATCACTGTGACCCATGAGCCGAAACCGGCTAGGTAATTTTGCAGAGTGACAATGACGAATGCGCCGACGACGGGACCGAGCACGGTACCGAGGCCGCCGAGCAAGGTCATCAACACCACTTCACCCGACGCATGCCAATGCACGTCGGTGAGCGAGGCGAGCTGCATCACCATGGTCTTGGTCGATCCGGCCAAGCCCGCCAAGCCAGCGGAAAGCACAAAGGCCAATAGCTTATATTTATCCACATCGTAACCGAGCGAAATCGCGCGCGGTTCGTTTTCGCGGATGGATTTCAACACCTGGCCGAAGGGTGAATGGATGGTGCGGTAAATTAACCAGAAGGCGAAAACAAAAATCGCCAACACGAAATAATACATATTCAAATCGTTAGTGAGATCAATCACGCCGAATAGTTTGCCGCGCGGCACGCCTTGTAAGCCGTCCTCCGCGCCGGTAAATTTGAATTGCACGCAGAGAAAATAAATCATTTGCGACAGCGCCAACGTAGTCATGGCGAAATAAATGCCCTGGCGACGGATGGCGATGGCGCCGACGATATAGCCCATCACCGCAGCGGCGAGCGTACCGGCGAGTATGCCTAGCTCCGGCGGCCAGCCGAGCTCTTTGACCAAATGACCGGTGACGTAGCCGGCCGAGCCGAGAAACATCGCATGGCCGAAGGAGAGCAAGCCGGTGTAGCCCAAGAGTAAATTAAACGCGCAGGCGAAGATGGCAAAGCACAAAGCCTTCATCAAAAACACGGGATACAGGCCGGCCAGCGGCGCAACGATTGCCAACGCCAGAAGTACAATAAAGAGAATGGATTGTTTGCTCATTTTTCTTTTCCAAACAAACCAGCGGGACGCAGGATCAACACAATCGCCATGATGACGAACACGGCCACGGTCGAGGCTTCGGGATAAAACACTTTGGTCATGCCTTCTATCAAACCGAGCGCGAGGCCGGTGACAATGGCACCGAGTATCGAACCCATACCGCCGATCACCACCACCGCGAACACGACAATAATCAGGTTGGAACCCATCAGCGGACTGACTTGGGTAATCGGCGCAGCGAGCACACCGGCAAAGGCCGCCAGCGCGACGCCGAAACCGTAAGTGAGGGTAATCATCAACGGCACATTGATGCCGAAGGCTTGCACCAGACGTGGATTCTCTGTGCCTGCGCGCAAATAGGCGCCGAGCTTGGTGCGCTCAATGACAAACCATGTCGCGAAACAAACCACCAATGAAGCCACCACCACCCAGCCGCGATATATCGGCAAAAACATAAAGCCCAAGTTGACGCCGCCAGCTAGTGAAGCGGGTGTGGAATAAGGTAAACCGGAGACGCCGTAAGCATTTTGAAACAGGCCTTCAAAAATCAGCGCGAGGCCAAAGGTCAGCAGCAAGCCATATAAATGATCGAGCTTATATAACCGTTGCAACATGGTGCGCTCGATAATCATGCCGATGATGCCGATCACAATCGGCATCAACAGCAACGCAACCCAGTAATTCATGCCCAAATAAGTCAGGCCCATCCACGCACCGACCGCGCCCATCATATAGAGCGCGCCATGCGTGAAATTAATAATATTGAGCAAACCGAAAATCACTGCGAGCCCCAGGCTCAGCAGCGCGTAATAGGAGCCGTTGACCAAACCGAGCAGTAGTTGGCTCATCATCGCTTGTATCGGTACGCCGAAAATGTGCGTCATATATTGTGTGTGAAGCTATTATTGTAACTATTTGATTGTATTGAATAATTCGCCACCCTTGCGGGCGGCGAATGATGTCGATTACCAACTACAAAATTACTTCTTGATCAACGGGCAAGTGCTGTTGGCCAAGGAACGATACGCTTGATCGCCCGGTATGGTGGCTTTCACTTTGTAATAGTCCCAAGGCTTTTTCGACTCGGATGGCTTTTTCACTTGGACCAAATACATGTCATGCACCATGCGACCGTCTTCGCGGATTTTGCCGCCTTTGGCGAAGAAATCGTTAACGGGCATTTCACGCATTTTTTTCATCACAGCGTCGGAGTCATCGGTGCCGGCGGCTTCGACGGCTTTCAAATAATGCATGGTGGATGAATAGTCACCCGCTTGCACCATTGTCGGCATTTTGCCGGTGCGCTTGAAAAACTTTTCCGACCACTTGCGGGTGTCGTCATTGAAATCCCAGTAGAAACCAGTCGTGGCATACATGCCTTGCGTCGCTTCGAGGCCCAATGCATGAATGTCGGAAATGAAAATCAACAAGCCAGCGAGTTGCTGCGAGCCTGATTTCAGAATG
>JAYVJD010000293.1:0-2879 GCA_043769625.1 Pseudomonadota bacterium
ATTTTTAATACGTCGGAAACCGGCGACCGTATTGTGAATATTCTGGCAGGAAAAAGCCGGCAAAAGTTTATTGAAAACCTATGCGGTTATCAGACAATAAAAGTGATTTTATTTTCCGGCGGGGGAAATGATTTTATCGGCAATTTGCTGACTATTCTCGAGCCGGATTGCTCGGGTAAAACGTCTGCTGCCGCGTGTTTTCGTATGGCAGAAATGGATGCGGAGTATCAGCGCATCAGCGATGCGTACCGTGAACTGATTTCTTTGCGCAATATTTATCGGCCGGGAATTCCGATTGTGACGCATCAATACGATTACGCGATTCCCTCAGATAAAGGTGTGTTTTGGTTCGGTTCATGGGTCAAGCCGCGGTTGGACCATGCGAACGTTCCGGCCCATTTACATCTGGATATTTCCCGCCTGTTGATTGATCGTTTTATTGCGACGCTGGCTGCGCTGGAAGATAGTTTGTTTATTGTCATTCCGACGGCGGGCACATTGGGCCCGGATGATTGGGTGAATGAAATACACCCGAGTCGCAGTGGAATTCAAAAATTGGTGCCAAAGTTTGCCCCAGTACTGAAAAAATATCTCAGTTAAACTAACCCGTCTGATGGGCGGGGATGGGTAGATCAGTCGATGCGATTAATCGCATCAGAGCCTAGCGAAAAGCGCAAAAAAAACGGCAGTCTCGACTGCCGTTTTTTTATTGCGTTAATCCAGCATTATTTAGCTACTTGTCGCTCGCGCAACTCGTCGAGTGTTTTGCAGTCAATGCATTGTGTCGCGGTTGGGCGCGCTTCGAGGCGCTTGAGGCCTATTTCGACGCCGCATTTTTCGCAATAGCCGTATTCGTCCGCTTCGATTTTAGCGATGGTCTCGTCGATTTTTTTGATCAGCTTGCGTTCGCGATCGCGGTTGCGCAATTCCAACGCCATGTCGGTTTCTTGCGTGGCGCGGTCGTTTGGGTCGGCGTAAATGGTCGCTTCGTCCTGCATGGTATGCACCGTGCGGTCGATGTCGTGCGACAATTCGGTTTTCCAATCGCCGAGTAATTTGCGAAAGTGCGCGAGTTGCTTCGCGCTCATATAGGCTTCACCCTTTTTCGGTTCATACGGAGTGAATGATGATTTTGTAGCGGCTGCTTTAGCTGATTGGGCCATGATGAAAAGATTTCAGTAGTGGTTAATCGGAGTCTTGCGTAGGCAAAGCATAATGGCGAATTATAACATATCAGGCTATAGGCAAAGTAAGATGACTTCGTGTCATTTGTTGATAGAGCATTGATTTTTCAGGATATGAAAAAATAACCAAGGAATTATGTATATGATTATTAAGAATATTTATTTTTGTCTGATGATATCTGTTTCCTCGATTTCCCACGGTCTGCGGGCCGCGCCATTCGCCTATGTGCCGAATGAGAAAACCGGCACTGTGTCCATTATAGATACAGAAAGCGATACGGTAGCTGGCGAAATAAAGGCGGGGGACAAACCCCGCGGACTGGCGGCGTCGGCAGACGGAAAAAAATTATATGTCTCCGATCAACCGAACAATGCGTTGGTGGTGATTGATTTAGAAAAGCGTGAAGTGGTCGGCAAAATCGATCTGGGTGAATCGCCGGAAGGTGTGGGTATTTCCAAAGACGGCAAGTGGGTGATTGCTGCGGTAGAAAAAACCAATAGCGTGGCATTCATTAACGCTAAAACCGGCAAGCGCATTTTCAATGTTAAAACCAAAGGCGAAAATCCTGAGCACGCGGTGTTTAGCCCCGATGGAAAATGGGTATATGTCAGCGCGGAAGAAGCCGAGCAAGTGGATGTCATCGATGTCAAAAAGCGCAAACAAGTGGCCGCGATTACCGTCGGCAAGCGCCCGCGCGGCATCGGCTTTACGCCCGATGGCAAGCTGGCGTACGTGGCGTGCGAGTTGGCGAATACGGTCTATGCGATCGATGTGAAAACAAAAAAAGTGATCGCGACGATTCCGGCGGGGAATTTTTCTAACGGCGTAACGGTCGCGCCCGATGGTAAGCGCGTGTTTATTTCGAATGGTAAAGATGGCACGGTGTCGGTAATTGAAGTAGCGACGAATCAAATTGTTTCGACCATACCCGTAGGCAAACGTCCGTGGAATATGGCCATCACCCCCAACGGAAAAAAACTCTATGTAGCAAACGGCAGATCCAATTCGACATCTGTGATTGATGCAGAAAATTTCAATTTAATCAATGAAATAGTCGTAGGGGAAGCGCCATGGGGCGTCGTGATTAAATGAAAAACCCCGCTGAAAAAAAACAGGTGGCAATGGAAGTGAAAAAATATAAACCCATCGCCATGTTTTTGCATTGGCTGCTGGCCGTCGCTATCATCGCCCAAGCTGGTTTAGGCGTGTGGATGGGCGACATTCCCAAAGGTACGCCGGACCGCGCGTATTTTTTTAATCTGCATAAATCTATCGGCTTGGTGATCGCGCTATTTATTTTGTGGCGCATTGCTGTGCGTTTAAAAAATACACCGCCAGCATTACCAATTATGCCCCGTTGGGAGCGCATCAGCGCGAAAGCCAGCCATCATCTTTTGTATGCCTGCATGATTATCTTGCCGATGTCAGGCTATGTCGGCTCGAACTTTACAAAATACGGCATTAAATTTTTTGGTTATCAGATCGCGCCTTGGGGTTCGGAAAATAAAGCGATTTACGAAGTGTTCAACATTACCCATTCCGTCACGGGCAAAGTAATGATTGCGATTATCCTGATCCATGTAGCCGCAGCGCTGAAGCACTGGTTGTTTGATAAAGATACGGTGATGCACCGTATGCTGCCTTAGTGTAATTATTCCGTCGCACCTGCTCCAATCAATATTTTTATAATCTCC
>JAYVJD010000294.1:0-2875 GCA_043769625.1 Pseudomonadota bacterium
CCATCAATTGCGGAAACAACAGCACGGCCGCCACCATGCAAATCAAAATCAATAAGTTCAGAAATGTATTGCGCAAATAAGTGGCGATCGACGTCAGCGTATCGGCTTTAAACATTCCAGGCCGAGGCGTGAGGTAATTGCTATAGCTGCGCAAATGGGCGATTGCCGGACTTTCGCTGGGGGCAGAGTTATTTTGATTTTCAGCGGCAAGCTCGGCTTGCAATATTTGCCATTTTTTTGTTTCGCTCGCGCCACTGCTTAATTGCTCGCAGGTTTGTGCCGATACGTTAGCCTGCTGCGGCTGATTGAAGGCACGATAGATCAAAGCCGATAGCCAGCTACCGATATAGCCGCCGCCGGAGACGGTCGATAGATAATCAAATCGCGGCAGTAGTTTATGTTCAGACAAGGCTTGAATCACACCGAGATTAAACGTTGCACTGCGAATGCCGCCGCCAGAAAAAGCCAGGCCGGTGAGCGATTCTGACGTGTTGCTGTCCGTTGCATAGTCGAGTTTTTTTCGTGCGGCGGAGATGGTGTCGATTTCGCGCTGAAGCACTTGACCAAAATTGGCCGGCTTTAGCGTGGCAGTCTCTGTCTCATCGCCTGATTGAGTGTGGTCATGGCTCACGCTTTTTCTCCCTATTATTTTTCCAACGTTTAACGAAACGGGTTGCGCGGCAAGGCCGGTAGCAACACCGTGACGAATCAAAACAGCGGATTGAATTGTTTATAGGACAAGATGAGCACGGCCACAAACTTAAATCTTTGATATGATATAACCAATTGATTTAATTGATATATTTTTTATTACCGTGAATCAAAAAATGCACCTGAAGCGAAGTGAAAATGCGGGCGAAACGACGTAATCTACAACCAAAAAAAGGCAGACTTCGCAGTTTGCCCTCCTCCATTTTAGCTTTGCGTTCCAGCTGAAATACTATGGGATCATTTACGTTTGACCATCGCGCCAATCATCATGGCAACGACAGCGGCGATACCGATTGCGCGCCACGGATTCGCACGCACATAATCGTCCGTCACGCGGGCGGCCTGTTTCGTTTCGTGAATCACTTTCGCTTCGACGTCGGCAAGGGTTTTACCCGCGTCGCCCATCAGCGGCGCAAATCCGCCCGCATGCTGGCGAAAAAATCCGCTGATGACATGTAGCCATTGACGCCACGCCTGCATCACAGCAGTGGGGTCGCCAGCAGATTTTTGCTGGTCGTTATTGGGCATAGGAAC
This sequence comes from Pseudomonadota bacterium, assembly GCA_043769625.1. Lineage (GTDB taxonomy): Bacteria > Pseudomonadota > Gammaproteobacteria > Burkholderiales > JBEEJL01 > JBEEJL01. The sequence goes on from JAYVJD010000294.1 coordinate 1,246, forward strand.
TACGTCGCGCATGGCAGTCTCCGTCGATGAGAAAAAATAACCGCCGATGAATATCAGCGTAAGCCAATAACGGGGCGTTTTCCCTGCCGTTGACATCTTAATTTATTCAATTAAATCAATAAGTTAAATAATATATTGATCTTCAATTCCAGACTTGTCCTGAACATCGCTCAAGATTTTTTTCGCGTATTCCATTCCGCTTCCAGCTCTTTTGACGTTTTATAATGCGGCACTCTGAATAGCAAACGCTTCCAGGTTTGCAGACGCGCGCTGGAATCCTTCATTTCATTTTGCCAATAACCGTCGGCGTATTCGACATTCTTCACTTTATCCATCGACCAATAATCATGCGATTTTTGTCCGCCGAAAATAAATAATCGATTATTATAAATTTCAAAATTATCCGCCTCTCCGCCCCACTTCATCGCATAGGTCGCGCCATTGGCACAGAAGCCGCCATATTGCGGCGCGTATTTATTCGGCGCTTGTAAAAATAAATCGCGATTCGCCGCGCTGACAAAACGATACGTTACACCGTCGTGCTCCGTCTTAAATTGCGCGTTGCCCAGCGCGGGTTTGTTCGAAGTAAAATAAGTAACCGGATCATTGCCGCGCAACATCAGTTTGCCATCTGCGCCTTCGCTCACCGTATTCATACTGGAGCAGCCTTGTAACAAAAACAGTAATGCGAATAGTGCGAGGCACAGGCCGCGATGATTTTGCAACTGAGTTATGAGCATAGTTTTACTCCTGGGATTTTGGCGAAAATATTTATTCGCTAATGGATGATGAGGAAACTGATAAGTTGATCAGTCGAATTCTGGCGTCATACCTTGCATTGTTTTTCAGCCTACGTTTGTCTAAATAGTTTAGTAAAGCATCAAGGGGGTTTTTGGCCATGCACTTTTAGACTGAACCCGCAGCCTTAAAATTAATGAATAAATTCAATAAATTCAATAAATTCAATAAAAAATAAAAAAATACGCGTAGCCCTGAATTTATGCAAAAAAATTTCATCAACTGTACTGACGATACGCTTACCGGCTAATGTTCATTTAGAACTTGCTCTAGCTTAAGCATAAAAATATTACACCAATAGAAGTCTGAGTATTGTGCATGCAGTATTTCAGCTCGATGGAATATTGTCCATGCGTGGCAAAAGCGAAAATAAAAAAGGGGCGATTGCTCGCCCCTTGGTGTTCCAGCAAAAAAGCTTAGCGGTAAATTACATGATAGGCAATTCCCGGGCCACCCGTAGTGGCTCCGCCAGTTTTTGCCAGCATCACATGCTTGCCAGTACCCGAGTGGAAAATACCAACGCCAGTGCTGGCAAGGCCGCCTACATCAGGAATGCTGAACTCTCGATCAAAACTGAAAAAACTGCCTGAATATCTTCGGTATATATTACTTCCAGTCACCTGGCCGGTGTAGTAATCATAAGCGCCCCCTGTCAGCGCTAGCAGTTCCTCTGCTGCACTATTGTGCGATATGGACTGGATATTTCCGCCGGCTAATGTACCGGCATAATTCAGACTGGAAGTCCTGAAATAGGTCCCACTTGCCGTGAATACCAACCCTTGGTCCTCACTCAGCCAGAGCGGTGCAGAAATATTGTAATTACCGTGGTAGG
>JAYVJD010000295.1:0-2872 GCA_043769625.1 Pseudomonadota bacterium
AGATCTTTGCCTGATCCGCATGAGCGAGCTTTTCCCCAAGCATAGTGTCATCACTGTCGACCGTGCGGACTTTCGCGTTTACCGACGTAACAAGCGCGAGGCGATTCCCCTCATCACGCCGCCTGACGAGTAGACGAACGCAGCGATTCGGCGCCAATCCATAGTTTCAAACAGTGCATAGGGGTCGTTTTGGGCGCTTCAGGCTACCGCGATTCCCGTCTTTTATTCGCGTAAACCTCTCGTTTGAAATGTAACTACAAACGTAGTAAAGTTGCAGAATGGACTTTGAGTGGGACGCCAAGAAGGCTGTATCAAATCTTCGTAAACACCGCGTAAGTTTTGCAGATGCCGCTCGGGTGTTCCTTGACCCGAACCGTTTCGAGACGTTTGATGTTCGGGACGCCTACGGCGAAGACCGCTGGAAAACCGTAGGTTTGGTCGAAGCGGCTTTGCTAACCGTGACGTATACCATTCGTGGCAATGACGGCGAGATCATTCGATTGATTTCACGGAGAAGAGCAGCTGCATATGAGCGCGCGCAATACCGTAAAGTTTAAGCTTGACCCTAAGAAACCCGTTCCGTTGAGCGCTGCGCAGCGTAAGCGTTTGGCGGTCGTAGCAACAATGCCGGATGCCGAAATTAACTACAGCGATATTCCGCAGCAGAGCGGCTCGGTTCAATGGACGAGACCGGGTGCATTGGTTCCGACCGAAAACAAACAACAGGTCACGCTGCGATTGGATGCAGACGTATTGAGTTTCTTTAAAGAGACCGGCAAGCGCTATCAAAGTCGCATTAACGCGGCGTTACGTGAGTACGTCAAAGCGCACCGCAAATCAGCTTAGATACGAATTGCACTCGCTCCATTGTGCGCCCTGAACGGTCGTGTGTGACAAAACTAACGCCGAAAATCCGCTTTACGTTTTTCCAGAAATGCGCCGATACCTTCGCCGCATTCGGCATCGTATAGGCTGGCGACAAAGCTATCGCGTTCCAACGCCAACTGGCTTAAGAGATTGTTCTACAGCGCGGCGCGAAGCAATTGGTTGATGCGTTCCGTGGCATGCTGCGGGCCTTGGGAAATCTTATGCGCCCATTGGAGAGCCGCATCCAGCGCGGTTCCTGGCGTGGTTACGCGATTTATTACGCCGAGTTGATGTAAGCGCTGCGCGGAAATTGGTTCCGCGTCGAGCAATAATTCCAGCGCAAGTTGTCGCGGCAATAAATTGAACAGGGCATGGCGCGCGCCGCCATCGGACGTGAGGCCGACTTTGATATAACTCATGTCGAACTTGGCGTTTTCCGCCGCGACGATCAGATACCATGACTACAAAGGCTGGTACAAGTCACAGGCCAGCGCTAAAGAATATCCACCGCCCGCACACGCGCCTTCGACGGCGGCGATCACCGGCTTTGGACAATCGCCAATCGCTTCGATCCAACTGTGAAATTTTGAGATGCCGTCGAACTGAACGCTGGCGGGGCCTTCGCGTGTCTTTTTTAGGCGATGCAAATTTCCTCTGCCGCAGAATTAGCCGTCGGCGCCGCTGAGGATGATTACACGTACTTTCGCATCGTGATGGGCGGCGCGGATGATTTCAATGCCTGTTTCGTAGATCGACGGGCCGAGCGCATTGCGCAGCGCCGGATTGGAAATCGTGAGGTGGAGAATGTCGTCATGTTGCGCGACGATGAGGCGGGCGTTTTCTTCATTCATATTGGTGGCGGGAATGGCTTTTTTGATTTGTTTCATACTACAACATTGAAGTGTCGATGCGTCCGTATTCACGTTGAGACATGACATACCCACGTGTCATTCCCGCGAAAGCGGGAATCCATTGGGCTATTGCAAAGTCAACATGGATTCCCGTTTTCACGGGAATGACAATGGGTGGGCGGAGGTTGGTGGAAGTATCATCGGTCTTAGGGCATCGCGCCATTCAATTCGAAATCGCCGAAATTGATTACTACGACATCGCGTTCCAATACTTTCGCGCGAAATCGAATCGTATTTTCTTTACTCCAAATTTCCGTGCGAATGGTTTCACCCGGATAAACCGGCGCAGTAAAACGAACGCCCTGGTGTTTGATTCGATCGGGTTGGTAGCCGCAGAGCGTTTTCAATAGAGCGTGACCGACGACGCCGTAAGTGCCCAGGCCGTGCAGGATAGGTCGCTGGAAACCCGCGTCCAGAGCGGCTTTCGGCAAGGCGTGTAGGGGATTGCGATCGGCCAGCAGGCGATACAGCAGGGCTTGTTGCGGCAGCGTTGGCAGATCGCAAACGAGGTCCGGTGGCGTGGTGGGCATCGGTTTGGGTGGCGGCGGCGCGGCATCGCTGATGCCGTTAGTCGCGCTGAATCCACCGTTGCCACGACAAAATGCGGTGTGCGTAATGGTTGCCAATAATTCGCCGGTGGCTTTGTCGAACAGCGCTTTGTCGTAGATGACGACAGCGCCTTTGCCCGCGCCTTTGTCGATGACATGTTTCATCTGATGACGTGAGAATACCGTCGCGGCGACGGGCAACGGCCGATGCAAAGTCAGCGCCTCTTCGCCATGGAGAATCAGCGTGGCATCGATGCCGGTGCGTGGATCGGTCATCCAAAAACCGGGGTAGCCAAGCACAACGGCCATGGTCGGTAAGGCTTGCAATTGATATTCGGTGACGAAGCGGAGTGCGCGTTCGTCCATGGGATCATGGCCAACGCCCACGGCGAGCGCGTAACGCATCGTGTCTTCAACGGTATAGCTATGTTCGATTTCCGGGAAGCGCCAATTCTTTAGGACTTGATAGTCGATAGTCATGATGTTGATGTCATTCCCGCGAAAGCGGGAATCTATGTTGACTTTCTCAATGCTAAATGGATTCCC
>JAYVJD010000296.1:0-7748 GCA_043769625.1 Pseudomonadota bacterium
ACGACCCGTTTGCAAAACCTTATCCCTGGTACGCCTTACTTGAGTTGACCGATACCCATGCGCAAGATGATCTCACCGAAGATTTGCAAAACGCGTTAGTAAAATTTATGAAGACGCGTAGCGTGCAAGACGCGGTGGTCGCGCGCAGCGAAACCCAATCGAATCAGCTATGGCATTTGCGTGAAAATATTTCCGAGGCGCAACGGCTCGAAGGCATCAGTATCAAACACGATATCGCCGTGCCAGTTTCACGCGTGCCGCAGTTCGTCGGCGAAGCGAGCGACGCGTTAGTCAAACATTTCCCTAGCATCCGCATTGTCGCCTTCGGCCACATGGGCGATGGCAATATCCATTTCAATTGCTCCAAACCCGACGCGCAAGATAACGCCGCCTTCATCGCGCAAACCGAGCAAGTGAATCGCGTCGTGCATGACAAAGTGCATGCGTTAAATGGCAGCATCAGCGCCGAGCATGGCATCGGGCAGTTGAAGCGTGATGAGTTGTTGCGTTATAAAAGCGAAGTGGAGCTAGCGTTGATGCGCACGCTGAAACAAACTTTTGACCCACACAACATCATGAATCCTGGAAAAATACTTTAATATAATCAAATAGTTATACAGTTTCCAATGAGATGGACTGAAATGTGAATGGTATGGTTCGCGATTGACCTGAATGCTTGGTCTTGAGTTCAAATGATAGGCTTGTCATTCCTGCGTAGGCGGGAATCCAGTGCAGTTCACTGAACAAGATTGCGGGGGGTAGCCCCGCTGCTAGTCACTTTTTTGCTTCGCCAAAAAAGTAACCAAAAAAGGCGAGCCCGCCGCGCCACTTTTTATTTTTGGTTTGTTTGTCGCCGCTATTTTCTCTGACTATCGGGCGGCGAGAAAACTTGCTCTTACCTTCATTTGACATCTGCCACTCCGCGTAGCTCAAACAGGTTCTCGCCGACTGCCCCCGATAGTCAGCAAAAATATCGTCGGCGCAGATGGGCCGGCAATCCTCTCTTCGAATACTAATCAACTATTACCGGCAACTACGGCGCGATTTTTTTAACGTGGCTTACGTACTATATCGCCGATATGAAAACCGAATCCCCCGTTACGACGATCAGCGTAATAATGTTTGAGTGTCTCGGTAATAGTCGGAAACGCGAGCTCGTCCCACGGTATTTCATGTTCGTCGAATAAACGCACATCGAGGCTTTCAGTGCCCGCAGAAAAATTCAAATCGAGTAAGCGTCCGCGAAACAGCACGTAAATTTGGCTGATGCCGGGCAAGTTATAAAACGTGTACATCGCGCCGATTTCTACGCGTGCGCTGGCTTCTTCCAGGGTTTCGCGCAGCGCGCCTTGCTCGGCCGTCTCGCCATTTTCCAAAAATCCTGCCGGCAAAGTCCACTTGCCATGACGCGGTTCAATAGCGCGTTTGCACAGCAGAATTTTGTCGCCCCATTCGGGAATGCAGCCAACGACCATTTTCGGATTTTGATAATGGATGGTGCTGCAGGTGTTGCAAATGTAGCGCGGTAGCGTGTCGCCCTCGGGTACACGTAAGGTGACGCTGGCGCCGCAATCGCTGCAAAAATTCATGATGATATTCCCTGAGACACAAGTTTCATTATCCCACTGGGGTGGCCAAACGGAAACCCGTGGGTTTCATGTTAAAATTATCAGTAGAATCAAATACAATTTCTATGCTGCATTAAGCACTTTGCTGAACCGTTTTCGCTATGGGATGTCTGATTGAATGATGAATTTGCACAAACTATTTTTTTTCCTTTCCCTGTTGATCAGCGCGCAGTCGTTACAAGCTGAAACCGCCATCGTGCTCAACTCAGCCGATGCGACCGTCAGCTTGGTCGATACGCAAACCTACAAAGAAATATCACGTTTCCCCATCGGTAAAGAGCCGCATCACTTAATGGCGACGCCCGATGACCAGCATTTACTCGTCGCTAATGCAGCGAGTAACGAACTCGTTATGCTCGACCCGAAAAGCGGTAAAGAAGTTCGTCGCGTTAAAGAGATCAGCGACCCCTACCAAATTGGGTTCAGTCCGGACAAGAAATGGTTTGTGTCGAATTCCCTGCGGCTCGATCGCGTGGATATTTATCACGGTGCCGATTATAAATTACAAAAGCGCATTGCCATCGGCCGTATGCCCAGTCATTTGGCATTTAATCAAGATAGCTCATTGGTATTCGTTACGCTGCAAGACAGTAACGAAATCGTTGCGATTGATCTGGCGACGCAGTCGATTAAGTGGAAAATGCCCGTTGGCCCGACGCCTGCGGGTATCTGGATGACGCCTGACGATAAGTATTTGTTGATCGGCGTGATGGGCGCGGACTATGTGCAGGTGATCGACTGGCGCACGCAGAAAACGGTGAAGAAAATTGTCACGGATAAAGGCGCGCACAATCTTATCGCTATGGGAGATGGCAAACATGTGTTGGTGTCGAATCGTGTCGGCGGCACGGTATCGATTATCGACCAAGAGAAATTGGTAAAAACGGAAAGTTTCTCCGTGCCGGGCGGGCCTGATTGCATGGAGCTGACGCGCGACGGTAAGCAACTGTGGATTACCAGCCGCTGGCTCAAGCGCGTCGCCGTGGTGGATATGGCAAGCAAAAAAATCATACAAAGTATTCCCGTCGGTAATTCGCCGCACGGTATTTATTTTCAACATCACGCAGCGCGTAAGTGATGAGTCACCTTTCACGCAATAGTCTGCGATGCGTAACGGGCCTACTAATGGTGCTGCCGCTTGCCTCGTATGCGGCGTGTGAGGGCACGCTGTATCTGACATTCGATACCGGCAATATGGCGCAAGCAGAAGACATCGCCGCGACCTTGAACAAGCAGCAAGTGAAAGCCACTTTTTTTCTGGCTAACGAAAAAACTTTGCGTGGCGATTTTTCGCTCGACCCAAGTTGGGCGAGTTATTGGAAAGCGCGCGCCGACGAAGGCCACGCGTTTGGTAGCCACACCTGGGCGCATGATTATTTCCGCCGCGACGTCGGCGCAGACAAAGTGGCCTATATGAGTAGCGCCGGGAAAACGGTCCTGCTCGGCCCTAGTGGGGTCTGCGCAGAATTACGTAAGCCGGACGAAGCATTTCAAAAAATGACCGGAAGAAAATTTGACCCGATCTGGCGCGCGCCCGGTGGACGCACCACGCCACGCTCGCTCGTGTATGCGGCGCAGTGTGGTTACACGCAACACATCGATTGGCCCAAAGCCGGATTTCTCGGCGATGAGTATTCGAGCGACACGCACCCCAATGAGCTGTTGTTGAAAAAAGCGCAGCGCGATATTCGCGACGGCGATATTCTGCTCATGCATCTTGGTGTGTGGTCGCGCAAGCAGCCGCTGGCGCCGATTCTGGATCCGCTGATCGCTGATTTGAAGACCCGCGGAATGTGTTTCGCCACCATTCCGCAGCGAAAGCCGGTGGCCAAATGATCGACTGGATCGCCTATATTTTTGCGCAGGTCCATGGCTGGTTGTTCGAGCATGGATTGCAGCCATTGATGTTTTCATTTGGCGCGATGACCTACATCGAAGAAAGCTTTACCGCGCTGCAAATATTTTTGTATGGGCTGATTGAGGTTGCCTTGATGTTTGCGATCATGCGTCCGCTGGAAAAATATTTCCCGGTGGAAAAATGGAGTGACCGCAGCAGCACGCGCGTTGATGTGATGTACACATTACTTACGCGACTTGGCGTGTTGCCGTTGATTTTTTTCTTTATGCTGGTGCCGATCGAATCGAGTATCAGTGGTTGGTTAAGATTGCATGATGTGATCCCGAAAAACCTGGAAGACTTTTTTCCTGTGCTGTTTGCTATGCCTCTATTAAGCTTCTTTATCTATTTGATTATATTAGATTTTTCTGAATACATCCGACATCGTTTGCAACATCGATTTAATATTTGGTGGGCCTTGCATAGCGTGCATCATAGTCAACGCATGATGAGCTTCTGGACCGATGATCGTAATCATCTGCTGGATGGGTTGATTCGCGATCTGTGGGTCGCTGCTGTCGCGTTGCTGATCGGCGTGCCGCCAGGACAATTTGTGTTGCTGGTGATTTTGATGCGCATGGTGGAAAGTTTTTCGCATGCGAACGTGCCGTTTACGTTTGGGCGTATCGGTGAAAAAATGTTGGTCAGCCCGCATTTTCACCGTATCCACCACGCGATCAATATTGAACAAAGTGGTAAAAATCACGGTTGTAATTTTGCTGTGTTGTTTCCTGTCTGGGATATTATTTTTCGCACCGCGAATTTTTCGCGCGGGCAATTTCCGACCGGCATTGCCGATCAATTACACGGCCGTGATTATGGGCAAGGTTTTTGGCAGCAACAAGTATTGGGCGTTAAACGTATGTTCGCGCTAGTTAACCAGCGCGAACAAATTTCATAAAATTATTATAATTTTTCCATAAAGAAATTCATGACAGTCACTATTGAATCCCTTGATCAAGAGGGGCGGGGTATCGCGCACCACGAAGGTAAAGTTATTTTTATCGAAGGTGCGTTGATTGGCGAACGCGTCACGTATCAGTCGTTCCGCAAAAAACCACATTACGAATTTGCGCGCGTGGAAGAGGTTTTTAATCACAGCGCAATCCGCACTGAGCCGGGCTGCAAGCATTTCAAAATCTGCGGTGGCTGCGCGATGCAACACGTCGAGCACACCGCGCAAGTCGCGGTGAAGCAACGCGTGCTGGAAGACAGCATTGCGCATATCGGCAAGCTCAAGCCGGAGCAGATTTTGCCGCCGCTGTACGGCGCGCCGTGGGGCTATCGCAAGCGCGCACGTTTGTCGGCGCGCTATGTGCAGAAAAAAGGCCGCGAGCTGGTGGGCTTCCATGAAAAGCATTCGAGCTTTGTCGCGGATCTCGATTCATGCGACATTTTGCCGCCGCATGTTTCGGCCCTGATCGTGCCGCTGGGTGATTTGATTGGGCAACTTAGTATTCGCGAGCGCATTCCGCAAATTGAATTGGCCGTCGGCGATGCGGTGACAGTATTGGTGTTGCGCATTCTCGATCGGCTCAGCTTGGATGACGAAGCGCTGTTAAAAATATTCGCTGATCAGCACAAGATTCAATTCTGGACGCAAACCAAAGGTCCGGAAACGGTGTTGCCGTTTTACCCGCTCGATGTACCGCCGTTGTATTACACAATTCCGGCGTTCGACATCATCATGCCGTTTTCACCGATTGAATTTACACAGGTAAATTCTGATATTAATCAAATACTGATAGGCAGAGCGATCGAGCTGCTGAATCCGCAGCCCAATGAAACCGTTGCCGATTTATTTTGCGGCATTGGCAATTTCAGTTTGCCGCTGGCGCGGCGCGCGGCGCATGTGGTCGGCGTCGAGGGCAGCGATGTGATGGTAAAACGCGCGGCGCAAAATGCTGCGCGAAATAATCTCGCTGACAAAACGACATTCATTGCCGCAGATTTATTCAAGATCACCGAGCAGAGTATGGCCGCGCTCGGCCACTTCGACAAAATGCTTATTGATCCGCCGCGCGACGGCGCCGCCGAAGTGGTGAAGTCTTTCGGCGAGCATGCGCCGCGCAGTATTGTGTATGTGTCGTGCAATCCCTCCACGCTGGCGCGCGACGCTTCCACGCTGGTGAACGAGAAGGGCTATAAGTTACGTGCGGCGGGGGTGATTAATATGTTCCCGCATACAGCGCATGTGGAGTCGATGGCGTTATTTGAACGTGAGTAGATTTTGCACAAATAAAAAAGGCAGCCGAGGCTGCCTTTTTATTACGCCTAAAAAAGACTTAGTCGCGTTCGCCGCCGGCAATGCCGAGCAGTGACAGCAAGCTTTGGAATACGTTAAACAGGCTGATGTAGAGCGACAAAGTGGCGGAAATGTAATTGGTTTCGCCGCCGTTCACAATGCGTTGCACGTCATACACGATGTAGGCGGAGAAAATGCCGATGACCAATACCGAAATCGCCACATGCAACAGCGGGATTTGCAGAAAAATATTGGCGAATGCCGCGAGCAACACCAACAACATACCAATGAATAAAAACTTGCCCATCTTCGACAGATCTTTTTTGATCACGGTGCCGAGCAGCGCCATGCCGGTGAAAATCGCAGCGGTGCCACCGAACGCAGCCATCACCAGCGTGCTGCCATTTTTGAAATGCATGATGTAACCCAACATCTGCGACAACATCAGGCCCATGAAAAACGTAAACGCCAGCAGCACGACAACGCCGAGCGAGCTGTGTTTGGTTTTCTCAATCGCATATGTGAAACCCATGGTGATCGCCAGAAAGGCGATAAAGCCCATCGCGCCGGATAGAAAGTTAAATTTCAGTTGCATACCGAGCCACGCGCCGAACACCGTCGGAATCATCGAGATGGCGAGCAACATATACGTATTGCGCAGCACCTTGTTGGTCGAAACGGAACCAAAGCCGGTAGTAGAAACAGTTTTCATCAGATCAGGTTGCATGGAAAATCCTCATAGTGGGAATGTAACGCGTGTAAGACTACGCAAGCTGAGGTGAAGTTGCAAGGAGTAAAGATAGAAGTGGAAATTGTTTACAGAGTCTGGTATAATGCTTACAAAATAGTCAATAGAATCAAATAAATAGCTGTTTTCGCATGGAAGTGTGGCCGAGTGGTTTAAGGCACTAGTCTTGACCACACGACCGCGATAGCGGGCTTGTGGCGGTGCAGCCTAATGGAAAGCGGTTAGCTTTCCGTTGGGTGGAGCCAAAACTAGCAACCTGGTTCAGGTATCAAAGAAATATTGGAAGTGTGGCCGAGTGGTTTAAGGCACTAGTCTTGAAAACTAGCGACGGGAAACCGTCCGTGAGTTCGAATCTCACCGCTTCCGCCAGTTTCTCTTAGCGCACTCGCGCGGCAGAGATAATTCGAATAAATTAGACCGATCAAAATTCGTATTCCATTTGCGTGCGGAAAGTATTGCCGCGATTGCCGCCGCCTACATCAACCAAAAATGCCGCATTGTATTTAATCGCCTGTCTTGCGCCGGTTACATATTTGCCGAAAATCGCCGGGCCGAGACGATGTTCTTTTTCCGGCGCGGGCGCGCTGCCGCGAAATTGCGTTATGTCACCGAACCCTTGTGCGCCGAATTCGAATTGCGGAAGCCAACGATATTTAGTTTGCCATTGATAATTCAGTCGATACGGATTGTCTTCAGCCGCGCGAAAATTATGCTGAAGTAAAAAATTGGCGTTGATTTGCAGCTTGCCAAATTCGCTTTGCAGTAAGGGGCCGAAAGTGATTTCGTAACCCTCACTGCGGTCTTGCGGTCGTTCGATTTCAATGACGAATCCTGTATCAACGGGATATTCGCCCGGCGAGGTGACTTGAAATTTATTTTCCCATTCCCATGCGTCAAATTTGGTTTTTTCGCCGTCCGCGCGCTTATATAAAACATAGAGTTCGGTCATCCATGTCTGGGTCACACCGACACCGTAGCCAATGCTGCCCGCGCTTACGCGATCTTCATCCGGTTTTTTTAACGTACCGTATTTAAAATCGATTTCCTTTTCGCCGTACGTCACGCTCGGCGTGAAGACATATTCATTCGGGCCAGCGTGGGAGATCTGTGCAGCAAACAACGAGCATAAGACAAAAATACCGGCGTGGACTTTCATGTTAACTTCCTTTGCGAAGTAATAATTCGTTGCCGCTTCACCCAATGGCTGGCGATGGCAATCGACAGAAAAGT
>JAYVJD010000297.1:0-2871 GCA_043769625.1 Pseudomonadota bacterium
GGGGCGGCGGTGAGGGCTAAAGCGACGGCTAGGGTAAATAAATATTTCATAAAATCTCCTTACCTAATCAAAAAGATGAGAAAAATGCCGCGTTTCAAATAAATTACGTACTTCCCCGCCAAAAAGCCGCTTATCTAACTCACAGATCAGCAGAATGGACGCGCTTTTGATCGAAGAAACGCTTGACCAAAATCAGCCTTAAATTAGAGCGATTGAGCGGGCGGGAATGGTGAAAACGAATTAACTAATTGATTTTTATATATTTTATTGTGATTCTTGTGCCTTTTTGGCTCATTATTAATTGTTGGCGAATGTGAACTGATTTCACAGAACCCGCATTCTCACACACGTAGTCTATTTCTTACAAACAAGTGGGTCACATTTGTAGGAATAAAACGGCCGTTTGAAGTTTTGGTTTGTGAATTATTGTCAATTTTCCGTCCATATTTTTGCGGCGCACCAAATACAAGCAAAATTCAATCGCTCCGCACTTTGCAATGGCATGAATAATCTGCCGCTTCCCGAGGTATTTTTATAACTATTTGATTATATTAAGTAATTATTGTTGGCGCGATGGTTGCAATAGTCTTTTTATGAATCAGAGAATTGCACTTTGCGAAACAAAATCCACTTGCTGTTATTGCGGCGTGGGATGTGGGGTCATCATCGAGCATGATGGCGCGCGCATCATGGGCGTGCGCGGTGACCCTGACCATCCGGCGAATTTCGGGCGGCTTTGTACTAAAGGTGCGACCTTGCATCTTTCTAATGCCCCGAATGCAAGGGCGAAGTTTCCTGCGTTGCGCGTTAAACGTGATGCGCAACGCAGTCGCGTTAGTTGGGATGTAGCGCTCGATCATGCAGCGGAAAAATTCTCTACGATTATTCGTGAGCACGGCCCCGACGCCGTCGCATTCTATATATCCGGGCAATTGCTCACCGAAGATTATTATGTGTTCAACAAACTTGCCAAGGGTTTGATCGGCACTAACAACGTCGATAGCAATTCGCGTTTGTGCATGAGTTCTGCCGTAGCCGGTTATAAAGCTACGCTCGGGGCCGACGCGCCGCCAGCGTGTTACGCAGACATTGATCACGCCGAGTGTATTTTCATCGCCGGTTCCAACACCGCCTTCGCGCATCCTATTTTGTATCGCCGCATAGAAGACGCGCGGGCGAAAAATCCTGCGCTGAAAATCATCGTCGTCGATCCGCGCAAAACCGACACCGCGCGCGAAGCGGATTTGCATCTGGCGATTTTGCCCGGCACCGACGTGGCGCTGTATGACGCCATGCTGCACGTCATGCTGTGGGAAAACTTGTGCGATCTTGATTACCTGCGCGAGCACACCACCGGCTTCGACGCGCTGAAAAAAACCGTGCGCGATTACACGCCGCAAATGGTGGCGGAGGTGTGCGGCGTTCCTGCAAAAGACATCGTCACGGCGGCGAAATGGTTTGCGCAATCGACAGCGACGCTGTCGATGTATTGCCAAGGTTTGAATCAATCGACCCACGGCACGCACAACAACGCGGCGCTGATCAACTTGCACCTCGCCACCGCGCACATCGGCAAACCCGGCGCGGGGCCGCTGTCATTGACGGGCCAGCCGAACGCGATGGGCGGACGCGAAGTCGGCGGCATGGCGAATCTCATGTCTGGCCATCGCGACATGGCGAACGCGCAACATCGTGCGGAAGTGGCGAAGCTGTGGGGCGTCGATGATGTGCCCTCGGTTCAAGGTAAAACCGCTGTGGAAATGTTCGAAGCCGTGCGTAACGGAACGATCAAAGCCATCTGGATCGCTTGCACCAACCCCGCGCAATCTATGCCCGACGCCAAATTGATCCGCGAAGCTTTGGAAAAAGCAGAGTTCGTCGTGGTGCAGGAAGCCTACGCCAACACCGACACCACCGCGTTTGCCGATTTACTTTTGCCCGCGACGAGCTGGGGTGAAAAAGACGGCACGGTAACCAACAGTGAGCGCCGTATTACGCGCGTGCGCGCTGCCGTTCCCGCTGCAGGCGAAGCGAAACACGACTGGCAAATCGCGCGTGACTTCGCGCTGAGGCTGGGCGAAAAGCTAGTCAAGCCGCAAGCCAAAAAAATGTTTGCGTACAAAAATACAGAGGAAATTTTCAACGAGCACCGCGAATCAACGCGTGGCTACGACCTCGACATCACCGGTTTGAGTTATGCGTTGTTGGAAAACAAGGGTCCGCAGCAATGGCCGTTTCCCCAAGATGCGGGCGCAGGTAAAACGCGCTTATACGAGGACGGAAAATTCCCCACCGCCGATGGCCGGGCGAAAATTTTCAACGCGGTGTATCAACCGACGGCAGAAAAAACCAACGCGCGTTACCCGCTGCGTTTCAACACCGGCCGTCTGCGCGATCAATGGCACGGCATGAGCCGCAGCGGGAATGTGGCGCGCCTGTTTAATCACGAAGAAGAACCGCTGCTGAATATGCATACGACCGACATGGCGCGGCGTCATTTAATTGATGGCGACATCGTGCGCGTCAACAGCGCGCGCGGCGAAATCGCTGTTCGCGTCGCGGCCAGCGACACGATGCGTACTGGCCAAACATTTTTGGCCATGCATTGGGGCGCGCGCTTTATGAATTCCGCTGGCGCAAAGGCACTCACATTGAACGCCCTCGACGCAACCTCCAAGCAACCGGAACTGAAACACGCCGCCGTGCAAGTGAGCAAACTTGATTTGCCGTGGCAATTAGTCGTGATGCGCAAAGCCAGCGGCACTTACAGCGCGACGCAACTGATGCAGCGCGCGCAACCGTTGCTGAAAAAATTCGTTTACGCCTCGCTCGGATTGTTCGGGCGCGATGAGCCGTGCGTGATTTTTCGCG
>JAYVJD010000298.1:0-7727 GCA_043769625.1 Pseudomonadota bacterium
CTTCGTGCAAACAGTTTGCGACTGAGCAGGTTGGCACATCGCCGCAGCAAGCTGCCGAAAACAGTGCGGTCGCTAGCGCCACCGTAGGCGCGATTTTAGGCGCGGCGGCGGGGGCAATTATTGATGGTCCGCGTGGTGCGGCGAATGGCGCAGGTGTGGGTTTGCTGATGGGCAGCTCGGCCGGCGCCAATGCCGCAAACATCACCGGTCGCAGTGCGCAACGTAACTTCGACAACGCGTTTATTCAATGCATGTATGCCAAGGGCCATCGCGTGCCTTCGTTGGGGCGGTTGACGGGTGTGCAGGCTTTGCCACCGACTGCGCAATACACGCCGCCACCCTCGACCACCTATGCACCGCCGCCGCCGCCGGGTGGGGTTCCGCCCGCACCGCCGCCCGGCGCTCCGCCGAGCTACACGCCGCCCGGTTATGCACCACCGGCTGCCAGCATTCCTCAGCCTCCCCCTGGGCTACCGCCCCCGCCGCCGCCAGATGCGCCGCGTTGATTGTTTCACTCACTAAAAGATTTCAGGCCGCAATTGCGGCCTGAAATTTTTGTTCATCGTATCTCTGTTTTATTGTCCGGTAGCTAATTTGACCGGTGCGGTTTTCTCAAACTTCATTTCTTTCGAGTCGAGTATTTCTGCCTTCAATTCGCCATCACCTTTTGGCACAAAGTTGAACGCAATATACGGGCTTTCGCTAATGGAAAAATCGGTCTCCGCGCTGATCACCGGCTTGCCGGAATACGTCACGGTCATTTTTGATACGTAGTGGGGCGGAATGGTCATCACCGTGATGTGGTCCATTTCAAATCCGGTATTGTTGGGATGGCTGACTTGCAACTGCACTGGCGTGGTTTGGTTGGCGAAAATCTTTTCCGGCACGCGCCATTTTATTTTGCCCAGATCGCGCTTATGTTGCGCAGCGTCTTTATTCGGCGGGGCCGAGCAGCCGCCGGACACTTTGACATATTTCGACACCATAGATAATTTGCCGTCGTTCATTTCGGCAATCACGCGCACGTGGCTGTATTCGTTGACGCGGATACGCGTTTCCAGATCGGCTTGGCCGATGTCGGCCGCGAGAGTATAAACCGCTGCAACGGCTGAGGGATTTTTATCAACAATCAGATACATTTTTTTGATGTAGCTATTCGCCGTCTGCGCGGTTTGCGCGCGGATAGCGACTGGTACGGTCGCGCCAAATTCGGCGCGCTTGGGAATATCGAGCAAGATGGCGGGTTGCTTGTTATCTATCACGCGTTTCTGAAAAAGATTGGAGCGGATGCCTTGCCATTCCTCCGAAGTTTCGTCGTCGTCTTTCAAATCACTTTTTAATCCGCCAATGACGGCGAAGGACGACGAAGCAAAGAGCATTAACATTAACGCGAGAATAAATTGTGATGATTTTCGATTCATACGCAGCATATTTTTTGATTCCTGTTAAGTTTGTAACCCATCCCTTGAAGGGGAGGAGACGATTGTAGTCGTGCGTTAAGTTTTACCTCGACCCAGCATGCCCTTTAAGGTTTCCTGAATATCCGCTGGCAACAAAACAAACTTGCTATTGCCTGAAGCCGCCAATTGGGTAATAGCATGAATATATTTTTCACCGAGCAAAAATAGCGCGGGCAATTCTTTGTCGGTGATTGATTGCGTCACTTGCGTAATTGCCGTGGCAGACGATTCGGCCAAACGAATTTGCGCTTCGGCGTCGAGCTTGGCCGATTCGAGGCGTCCTTGCGATTGCAGGATCACGGCTTGTTTTTCACCTTCCGCGCGCGTCACCATGGCTTTGCGTTCGCGCTCGGCCGCAGCTTGTTGCTCCATCGCCATTTGCATCGACGGTGAAGGTTTGATGTCTTGTATCTCCACGGACTTAACTGTGAGGCCCCAATCGATCGCTTGATCGGCGAGGCTGGCTTTCAGCTTGGCCTTGATCTGGTCGCGCGACGATAGCGATTCGTCCAGATCCATATTGCCGATGATCGAACGTAGCGTAGTCTTGACCATATTCTTAATGGCGATTTCAAAATCGGTCACGCCATACACCGCGCGTACGGTATCGGTGACTTTAACGAAAGCGATTGCGTTGGTGATGATGACGGCGTTATCGCGCGTGATGACTTCTTGCTGTTCTACGTCGAGGATTTGGTCTTTGGTGGTGACTTTGTAGGCCACGCTATCGACGTAGGGGATGATGACATGCAAACCCGGTGTCAGGGTCTTTTGATATTTACCCAAACGCTCGACGACCCATTCTTCGCCTTGCGGCACGATGCGCACGCCCTTTGCGATGGTGACCGCCACAAATATCAGAATAATAATCGCCAGTGCTGACAGTTCCATCATCTTGTCCTTTCCAATTTATTTTTCAGACCGCTTTTACTTTGAGCAGATTGCCATCGACCGATTCCACGCGCACCCGCTCGCCGGCGGCAATGTCGGCGTCGGCAAACGCCTCCCATTTGTCGTCACCGAGAATCGGTTTTTGAAATTGCACCAAGCCTTTTACATAAGGCTTGATGTCGCGCGCGACTAAGCCGATTTCGCCGTTGAAAGCTTCTTGCGAAATCACCGTTTGATTTTTTAACACATGCGGTTTGAAAAATTTGAACCAGCCAAATACAAACGCCAGCGAAGACACTGCCCATAAAATCATTTGTGCGGAGAAAGACATGCCCGGCATGACCAACATGACGAGGCCGACGATCACCGCGCCGAGGCCAAACCAGAGAATAAAGAATGACGCAAAAAATAATTCGCTGATCATCAGCACCAAGCCAGCAGCCAACCAAGTTATCCCGTTAAGGTCCACTTTTTCACCTGTATTGAATGTCACTGCGCACAGTGTAGCGCATCTGTAAAAAAGAGTGATGAAGGTGTGGGGGCAAAATTTTCAGTGGGGCAAAGCGTGGCAGAGTTCACCAGAGGTGCAACAGACATCTTCATGGTATTCTTGTAACTAATTGATTAAATTAAAGTATTTAAAAATATATTCTGGCATGTTGTTTGCGTTTCATAACGCGAACGGCAAATTTTTCGCTGGATTGCCGCGACGTCTGCTACTCCTCCGAGAGCGGTTCCCCCGTCGCAGGACGGGGGCTTTTTTTCGTCCTCAATATTTTTCTCCGCGTTGTCGCGTTATTTCCAGTCTGATATTTTTATTCGGCCTAGGCTAAATTCTGCTTATCCACGCAGAATGTGTTATCTTTTTCCCCTGTAAACGTTGTTAGGGTTGGCTTTTTAAAGCAACGTTTGGTTTCGTAAATACAGGGGACTGCATGGGTTTTTTTTCGCTCGCCGCTGCTTTGCTGGCACAATATTTTCGCTCTCACGGAGCGACCAATCCGATTCAGGAAACGTATCGCCTGTTGGCGCAGTGGCTTGAACGGCAATTTAATGCAGGCAAGCGCCACTATGGTGTGATGGCCTGGTTTGCCGCCGTCGCCATCGTCCTATTGCCGATTGGTTTTATTTACGCCTTGATCTATAACCTCGGGCCCGTAGGTAAATTGATTGCGCTATTGATCAATGTTGTGGTGTTGTATTTTGCTTTAGGCTTTCGCACTACGAGCCTTGCCTTACGCGCCGTGCAACAGGCGTTGCAGCGCGATGACATTGATAGTGCACGCACACTGCTCGGTGATTATTTGGGCCGCAGTGTCGCGCTCTACAATCGCGACGAAATCAGTCGCGTGACCATCGAGCAAATTTTGCTCTCGGCACACAAAGATTTATTCGGCCCGATTATCTGGTTTCTCGTCTTGCCCGGTCCGCTCGGACCGCTGTTTTATTTGCTCACGCGCGAGTTGGATGCGGTTTGGTCGCATGGTGAACAGGTAGCCGATGCAGTCGCGCAAGATAATGATGCGCTGGCCTTCAGTCATTTTGCGCGACAACTGTGGGAGTGGATTGATTGGGTGCCGCGTCGCGTGACGGCTTTGAGTTTCGGCATTGCCGGTGATTTTCAAGACGCGATGGAATGCTGGCGCGCGCAGGCGCAAACCTGGCCGCAACCCCAAGATGGGATCGTGTTGGCCAGCGGCGCGGGGGCTTTGGAAGTACGTTTAGGTTTGCCGCTGACCACCGCAGCCGGCGCCGATTACCGTCCGGAAATCGGTACCGGGCTGCCAGCAGAGGCGGATTTTGCCGAGAGCGCGGAAGGGCTGGTGTGGCGCGCGCTGGCATTGTGGCTGGCCGTGTTGGTGTTAATCACTTTGGCCAGCGCCATTACTTGGGTGACAGTGAATTTTTCGTTGTAAAGTCGGTCACGCATTAAGTGGCTTTGAAAGGAATCGTATGAAAATATTTTTGTGGGAAAAAACGGCAGTGGCGTTTGTTGCGGTCGGAATGATGTTGTTGATGCAAGGCTGCGTCAGCACCATCGTCGGTGCCGTGGTCGATACGACAATTGAAGTGGTCAAAGTACCGTTCAAAGTCGGCGGCGCGATTATCGATATGACGAGCAGCGACAAAGACGACAAAGCGAAGAAAGAAAAGGCCGAGAAGGAAAAAGCCGAAGCGGCGAAGAGCGGAAATTAACTCGACGGTTTTATTTTTTTCCGCCCAGCGAGGGGTTCATCGCGCGCAAAGCATCGTGTTTATTGATGAGATTTTGATAAAACTTCAAACGTCGCTTGCTCACGCTTTCTGCCTGGGTAATCGCGCAGCCCGGCTCCTGCAAATGGCGGCAATTACTGAAGCGACATTGCCCCAGTAGCGGCCGCAAGTCCGGCATTGAGTAGCTAATGTCGGTATCGCTCAAATGATACAAGCCAAATTCCTGAAACCCCGGTGAATCAATCAGTTTGCTGTCGGTGTCGATGTGATACATCTTGGTGGCGGTCGTCGTGTGTTTGCCGGAGTCCAGCGCGGCAGAAATCTCACCTGTGCGCGCGTTCGCGTCAGGCAGCAGCGCATTGAGCAAGGTCGATTTACCCATGCCCGATTCGCCGAGCAACACGCTGGTCTGCCCGATCAAGTGAGCGCGCAGCGGTTCGATATCTTTCTGCGCCGACATCACGATTAATTCATAGCCCAAATCGCGATAAATTTCCAAGGCAGCTAAAGCACGTTTAGTTTCGTCCACCAGGTCGGCTTTATTCAGCACGATCAGGGCACGAATTTCGGCCGCCTCGGCGGCGAGCAAAGCGGCATTCAAAATGTCTTCGTTATAACTCGGCACCGACGCGATCACGATCACCACTTGGGTCACATTTGCGGCAAATAATTTTTCCCGAAACGGATCGGAGCGATACAGCAATGACTGGCGCGGCATAATCGTTTCAATCACGCCCTGGTTACTTTTTGCCGGCGTGAGATGGACGTTATCGCCACAGGCAATGCCGGTTTTGCGGCCGCGCGTGGTGCAGGGGATGATGCCGTTATTCGTCGTTTGCACATCGCAATGTCTGCCGTAGGTGCCGACGACCAGACCGCTGATCGCGGTGGAAGATGAAGCGGGGGACTTTTTCAGAATTTACCTTTCCATCAGCGCATCAAGTTTGGCTGCGCAAATGAAATCGTTTTCCGACAGGCCCTTGATGGCGTGCGTGAGGTAGCTCACGACACATTGATTATAGGTCACAAGCAAATCGGGATGATGGTCTTCGCGATGCGAGATTAAAGCAGTCGCATTCAAGAAGGCCATGGTCTGATAATAATCCTGAAAGCGAAACTTTTTGCGTAACATTCCGTCGTCAATTTCCCAGCCGTCTAACTGTTTCAGCAATGTATCCGCTTCGCTTTTTTTTAACGCCGGCATGCCGCCTTCGCAAGCGACGCAGCGCTTTTTAGTGAGATCCATGGATTTATCATAAGTCATTGTTTTAATTTATATTTTTTTCTTGTCTGCGAGGAAATATTGGCCGTAATTTCAGCTGCGTGCCATCTGACGCAAATGCGCCACGCGTATCGCCGCAGGCGGATGCGAGTCGTAGATCATCGAGTGCAAGGGATCGGGCGTGAGCGTTGAGGCATTGTCTTTGTACAGCTTGACTAATGCGGTAATCAAATCCGATGCGTTGGTTTGTTGCGCGGCGTATTGGTCGGCTTCGAATTCGTGCTTACGCGAGTAGAAGCTCGACAACGGCTGCAAGATAAACATAAACGTCGGCATCACCATAAAAAATAACACCAGCGCCATGCCCGTGCTCTGCTGGCCGGCATTTAACCCGGCGTAAAACCACGGCTGATTCATCAAATAGCCGAGCACGCCGAGCATGACCAGACTGACGGCGAAGCTCAGCGCAATGCGCTTTACCACATGCCGCCGTTTGAAATGGCCCAGCTCATGCGCGAGTACGGCTTCAATTTCTTCGGTCGATAAGCGGCCAAGCAAAGTATCGAAAAACACGATGCGTTTGGTTTTGCCGAAGCCGGTGAAATACGCGTTGCCATGCGAACTGCGCTTGCTCCCGTCCATCACGAATAAACCCTGTGCGCGGAAACCGCATTTATCCAATAATTGTTCGATCCGCGCTTTGAGATCATTATTTTCCAGCGGCGAAAATTTATTAAACAACGGTGCGATCCAGGTGGGGAAGATCGCCAGCAAAATTACATTGAACGCCATCCAGCCGAGCCAGGCGTAAAACCACCAGTAAGTGCCAAGCGAATTCATCATCCACAGCGCGGCTAAAATGAGCGGCACGCCGACCACCACGCCAAGCAGCGATTGCTTGAGAAAATCGATCACGAATAATTTCAGCGTCATCTGGTTAAAACCGAAACGCGCCTCGATGACAAACGTGCGATAAAGCGACAGCGGGAAATTGATAATGCCGCTGATAATAGTGATACCCGCCACCAGCAACACGCCATGCCATAGGCCATTGCCGACCCACTGAAGCGCGATACCGTCAATCCAGCGCAACCCGCCCCCCAAGGTGAATAGCAGAAGCAGCAAGGCATCAATGCCTAGATCAAGCTGATTCAGATTGGTTTTTGCGCTGCTGTAATCGGCGGCTTTCTGATGCGCGTCGAGCGTAATCGTTTGGGTAAACTCACTCGGCACCGCGTTGCGGTGGGCGCCAATATGACGCACATGGCGCCACGATAACCAGGCTTTAGTCGCGGTGGTGAGTAATAATGCCAGCAAAAAAATCCAGCTAAAAGTATTCATAGTGTGTCCAATAAATATAATCGCCTATGCTAGGCTCTTCTTCTATGACAGAATAACTGCCAATTGGTTTAGCAACGCAACGCATATTTTACTTAATTTCACGCAGGATAACATGGCACAAGACAAAGAACGGCTTATCTGGATAGATATGGAAATGACAGGGCTTTCCCCCGACACGGATCGCATTATCGAAGTGGCCTTGGTGGTGACGGACAACCAGCTCAACACGGTGGCCGAAGCGCCGGTGATGGTGGTGCATCAAAGCGATGCCCTACTCGACGGCATGGATAGCTGGAATAAGGGCACGCATGCCCGCTCCGGCTTAATCGACAAGGTGAAGCAGTCGTTGCTCGATGAAGCGGCAGTGGAAGCGGCGATGATCGAATTTTTACAGCAGCATGTACCGGGCAAAATATCGCCCATGTGCGGCAACTCGATTTGTCAGGATCGGCGTTTTCTGGTGCGCACCATGCCCAAGCTGGAAGCGTATTTCCACTACCGCAATCTGGATGTCTCGACCTTGAAAGAATTGGCCAAACGCTGGAAGCCGGAAATCGCGGCCGGTTTAACCAAACACGGTAAGCACGAAGCCTTGGCGG
>JAYVJD010000299.1:0-7701 GCA_043769625.1 Pseudomonadota bacterium
TGAAGGCGGAAGGATGAAGGATGAAAAAACCGTCCCGGCTTTTGGCCTCTGTTTGTTTGATCCAACATGGCATCAAGGCGTTATTGGCATTCTTGCGTCGCGGATCAAGGACAAATTTCATCGTCCGGTGATCGCATTCGCCAAAGGCTTGAATGATGAAATTAAAGGCTCCGGCCGTTCCATTCATGGCTTGCATCTGCGTGATGCGCTCGATGTAGTCTCGAAAAAACACCCCGACTTAATTCTGAAATTCGGCGGGCACGCGATGGCGGCGGGTTTAACCATCCGCGAACCAGACTTCGATAAATTCCAAACTGCATTCGAAGCCGCCCTACAAACGCTACTCTCCCCCGCCGACCTGACCAAAACCATCGAAACCGACGGCGAACTGCCAACCAAAGAAACCTCCATGCAACTCGCACAAGAAATCGAAAGCCAAGTGTGGGGACAAGGTTTTCCTGCGCCGGTATTTTGCGACGTATTCAAAGTCGAATCACAACGCATCGTCGGTGAAAAACATCTTAAGTTGAAACTGCAAAAAGACCGCAGCACGTTTGAAGCAATGTTATTTTCTTATGCCGATCCGCTGCCCGACCAGATCCGCGCGACTTATCGATTATCCGTGAATGAATATAACGGTAATCAGACTTTGCAGTTGATTGTGGAGCATTGGTCAGCAGATTAAATTTTGAGCCAATGTAACATTGTAAGTAGCAATAGGATTTGCTAATCAACTTTATTAAATATCACTTGATCTCGGTAACGCTCCCAGCCCTTAAATGTTCCGATTAGGAGCATGTTCAGATGCTCTGCATTTTTTGCAATGGGCATACTTTTATAGCTACCTTGTAAAGTTATACACTCTTTTAATTGAAATTCCGAAATTGGGATGCAAACTGGGTTTTCGTCCGTATCATGCCCTTGCATATTCCAAATCGTCATGTCTGCAGTTTTTGCCATCTCAAAAATAAACTGAATATGTGCATTACTTAGATGCCGAAGATGGACACCAATTGCCTATTGTGAAGGTTCAAAATCTGACGCATTTAGAGTAATAGTATCCCCTCCCCCCTGAATAATAATATATTGATTGTATTCATTAGGTTCGATCGCTTGATATTTTTTAAGAAAATCAATTAGTAGATCTGTTCTGTATCGGCCAAACTCAATTCCATCTCCTTTTTCCATGTGGCCTAAATAAAGATCAAAGCTCATAAATTAATCTCCTTTGAACAGACGTCTCAAAATAGGTAATAAATATTACAAGTCACAATTATAGGTAAATCTATATGAACTAATTTAGCAGATGCATTACAAATTGCCGATGACTTTTCGCTGGCTGAGTCATTTTGCTTTATCTGACCAGGACCAAATATACAAGAGAACGAATTTTATCCTCTTCCTGCTATAATCTTCCCTTAAATTAACTCACCGAATTGCCCATCATGGAAGCCGAACGCCTAAACATCATCGCCAACCAACTTACCGACATGAACACCCGCGCGGCTGAGTTGCGGAGGTATCTTTGACTTCGATACGAAAAAAGAACGGCTGATCGAAGTCAGCCGCCTGGCGGAAGACCCGGCAATCTGGAGCGACGCGAAGCGCGGGCAGGAGCTGGGCAAGGAAAAAAAATTACTTGATTCGACCGTGACCACGCTGGAAAGACTCACCAGCGGCCTCTCTGATGCGCAGGAAATTTTCGTCATGGGCCGTGAGGAGAATGACGACGCGACTTTGATCAGCGTCGAGAGCGATCTGCATAAACTCTCTGCCATTGTGGAAGACATGGAATTTCGTCGCATGTTTTCCAACCCGATGGATCCGAACAATTCATTTATCGACATTCAGGCCGGCTCCGGCGGCACCGAGGCGCAGGATTGGGCGTCGATGTTGGAGCGCATGTACATGCGCTATTGCGAGCGCAAGGGTTTCAAGGTGGAAGTGTTGGAGCGCTCCGATGGCGAAGTCGCCGGTATCAAAAGCGCATCTTTGAAAATCACCGGCGATTACGCTTACGGTTTTTTGCGCACCGAAGTTGGCGTGCACCGCCTGGTGCGCAAGTCGCCATTCGATTCGGGCAATCGCCGCCACACTTCGTTCGCCAGCGTGTTTGTCTATCCCGAAGTCGATGACTCGATCGAAGTCGATATCAATCCGGCGGATTTGCGCGTCGATACCTTTCGCGCATCGGGCGCGGGCGGTCAGCACATTAACAAAACCGATTCAGCCATCCGCATTACGCACGGACCGACCGGCATCGTGGTGCAATGTCAGAATGACCGCTCGCAACACCGCAACCGCGCCGAAGCGATGGCGATGTTGAAATCAAAATTGTATGAACTCGAATTGCGCAAACGTCAGGACGCGCAGCAAAAACTCGAAGACAGCAAAACCGATATCGGCTGGGGACATCAGATCCGTTCGTATGTGCTCGACCAATCGCGCATCAAAGACTTGCGCACCAACTACGAAGTCGGTAACACTCAGGGTGTTTTAGATGGTGACCTTCTCGACGATTTTATAAGCGCAAGCCTGAAACAAGGCGTGTAAAAAATTCAATTTAATCAAATAGTTAGATAATAATCATGATCGATCCAAAAGACTTCCCTGACACTAATCAAATCATCGAAGAACGCCGCGCGAAACTCAACGCGATGCGCAAAATCGGCAACGCATTTCCGAATGATTTCGACCGCAAACATTACGCGGACGCGCTAACAAAAGAGTATGGCGACAAATCGAAAGAAGATTTGGAAGCGACACCGGTGCAGGTCGCCGTCGCCGGTCGCATGATGTTAAAGCGCGTGATGGGCAAAGCCAGTTTCGCCACGGTGCAGGACATGGGCAGCCAGATACAGCTATATATCAGCAACGACATCACCGGCGAGGCGGAGCACGAAGCGTTCAAGCATTATGACCTCGGCGACATCCTCGGCGCGGAAGGCACGCTGTTCAAAACCAAAACTGGCGAGCTGTCGGTGCGCGTGACTAAAGTGCGTTTGTTGTCGAAAGCCTTGCGCCCTCTTCCCGAAAAATTCCACGGCCTCGCCGATCAGGAACAAAAATATCGTCAGCGTTATCTCGACCTCATCACCAACGAAGGCGCGCGCAAAGTATTTGCCACGCGCTCGAAAATCATACAGGCGATACGCGAATTTTTAGTTGAGCGCGGTTATCTCGAAGTGGAAACGCCGATGATGCACCCGATACCCGGCGGCGCGGCGGCGAAGCCGTTCAAGACGCACCACAACGCGCTCGACATGGAAATGTTTATGCGCATCGCGCCGGAGCTGTATCTCAAGCGCTTGGTGGTCGGCGGCATGGAAAAAGTATTCGAGATCAACCGCAATTTCCGTAACGAAGGCATGTCGGTGCGCCACAACCCCGAATTCACCATGCTGGAATTTTACGAAGCGTATCGCGATTACAAATATTTGATGGATTTCACCGAAGCCATGTTCCGCGACGTCGCCATGAAAGCTTTGGGCACGACGCAAATCAGCTACGCCGGCAAGCCGCTCGATTTAGGCAAACCGTTTGAACGCCTGACGATTACCGGCGCGATCAAAAAATATTTCCCCCATTACACCGACGCGCAACTCGGCGACCGTGCATTTCTCATAGCAGAAATCACACGTTTGGGCGAAAAATATAAACCGACTGATGGCATAGGCGGCTTGCAGTTGTCTTTGTTCGAGACCACAGCCGAATCGCTGTTGTGGGATCCCACTTTCATCATCGATTACCCTGCCGAAGTGTCGCCGCTCGCGCGACGTAATGACCACACCCCGGAAACCACCGACCGCTTTGAGTTATTTATCGTCGGGCGCGAAATCGCCAACGGCTTCTCGGAGTTGAACGACGCAGAAGACCAAGCCGCGCGCTTCATGGAACAAGTCAAACAAAAAGACGCGGGCGACGTCGAAGCCATGCATTACGACGCGGAATATGTGTTGGCGCTGGAACACGGCTTGCCGCCGACAGCGGGCGAAGGCATTGGTATTGATCGCTTGGTGATGCTGCTCACGGACAGCCCGAGTATCCGCGATGTAATTTTGTTTCCGCAGATGCGGCCGCAGGGATAAATGGTAGGCTGGGCTGATAAGCCCAGCGTCTTTCCATTTGGCAGACTAAATCTGGAGTTGAGTTTTTTGTTCAGCCTCCACCATGGTTAAATCCCTCCTAGCCTCCCTTTTTCTAAAGGAGGAACGGGTTACGAATACACTTACCGTTTCCCCGCATATTTTTCCCCACATATAAAGTCATCAAACCTTCATCGTTGAAGTGGGGGGATTTCTTTGCTGTTTCTGTAGGCTGGGCTGATAAGCCCAGCGTCTTTTCAATTTAGCAAAATGCTGGGCTTATCAGCCCAGCCTACGTTTGTGTCATCCTAAGCACCGCGAAGGATCTGCTTTTGCAGTGGACACTCGACGAAAAGCAAAAACAGATTCTTCGCTTCGCTCAGAAAGACAAATGATTATTTCGCCGACGTATCATCCTGCCACAAGCCGAAAATATTGCCCTCGGTGTCTTTGAAAAACGCCAGATATCCCGCACCCGCCACGCTGAATTTCGGCACGACGATTTGCCCGCCCGCCTCGCTTACTTTTTTTACATAATCATCCACTGACGGCACGCTGATGCTGTTGACCACGGGTTGTTGCGGATGTTTGCGCTGCATGATCGCGCCGTTGATGCCGGGCGTGTTGGGGTCGCCGGTGTTGGCAAACCAGTAATCCTGATCGCCGAATTGCTTCATGTCCCAACCGAACACGCCGGAATAAAATTCATTGGCGCGTTCAGTGTTGTCGGCGGGGATTTCAAAATGCACTACACGAAGCATGTTTTACCTCGTAATAAAATTTAATATAATCAAATAGTTATATCAAATCAATTTCACCACTTGCTTGCCGAAATTTTCGCCTTTGAGCAAACCGATAAATGCTTTCGGCGCGCTGTCCAAACCTTGCGCAACGCTCTCGCGGTATTTTAATTTGCCGGTCGCAATGTAACCGCCGAGTTCTTTCAGTGCTTGCGGCCACACTTGCATGTGCTCCGACACGATGAAGCCCTGCAACTTGATGCGGTTGACCAAAAACGAGCGAATATTTTTGAAACCGTAAGGTTCGCCGTTGTATTGGGAAATCAATCCGCACAGCGGAATACGTCCAAACGCATTCATACGGCGCAAGACGTTATCCAAAATTTCGCCACCGACGTTGTCAAAATAAACATCCACACCGTTCGGGGTCGCAGCTTTGAAATCGACCCACCACGTTTCCTTTTTGTAATCGATGCAGGCGTCGAAGCCCAGTTCGTTCACCACATAATCACATTTCGCTTGGCCACCGGCGATGCCGACCGCGCGACAACCTTTCAATTTCGCCAACTGCCCTACTACACTGCCGACCGCGCCACTCGCCGCTGAAACAACTACCGTCTCACCCGGTTTCGGTTCGCCGATTTGCGTCAGGCCGTACCACGCCGTGACGCCGGGCATGCCGACCGAACCGAGATAGACCGAGGCGGGGATATGCGTGGTATCCACTTTCATCAAGCCCGCGCCATCGGACACGCCGTATTGCTGCCAGCCATACATGCCGACCACCATGTCGCCGACTTTGTATTTCGGATTTTTCGATTCGACGACTTCACCGACCGTGCCGCCGATCATGACTTCGCCCAAGCCTTGGCTGGCGGCGTAGGATTTGGAATCATCCATGCGCCCGCGCATATAGGGATCGAGGGACAAGAAATGATTACGCACTAATACTTGTCCATCGGCTACCACCGGAATATCCGTCTCAACAATACTGAAATCGGATTCTTTGACTGTGCCTTGCGGACGCGCAGCTAACAATACCTGTTTATTTTTTCCTTGCATTTCCTGCTCCTGAATTTTAATTTTGAATTTCGTAATCCACCAACACACGCTGCTCGCGCGCCGCGCCGATAAACGGCGCAACGGCCAAGTGCAGCGGATGGTGATGATACGCCGCCAACGCCTCGCGGCTGTCGAATTCAGAATATAACACCACGTCAAACGATGCGTCGGTTTGGCTGAAGTCGATGCCGACTTCGAGTTTGAGCATGCCCGGTATATGGCCGTTTAGCGCCTCGAGTTTTTGCTTGATTTGCTGGGCGGTTTCGCGCTTATTCGATCCGGTTTTTGGGACTTTTAACTTCCATAGAACAATATGTTTGATCATAAATTTGCTTGTTTGCTGTTTAAGAATATTGTGTAATACATCACACCGTGTGATTTTTACCCGCATTTTTTACAAAAACCACAAAATTGTTCAAGTTAAATATTGAATAAAATCAATTAGTTGTATTTCATATATTTAGAGATAATCATAACAATTTGATTTTAAATACAAATTTTAATTTCAATTGTAAGTTATTGTTTATATTACTAATATGCGCGAAAAAAAGAAACACCGGCCCGAGCGTGACTTGACGCGGCGAACTAACCGGGACTATATTGAGCCCTTGCTTTAGGGATAGTATTCCCAACTAATCGTAAGCGGCTAGCCCTCTCTTAACTTTATTTTTGTCTCAAAATCTCACTGTTCCATAGCTGAATTATTGCATCAATCTTTAGGAGTTATTATCCGATGATAAGCAAACTGCTCCGCTCCACTTTCTTTGCCTGCTTGGGCCTACTACTTCTTGCCGCGACGCCTTTGTCTATGGCGCTAGCCGCTGATGCAGCCGCAGGGGGAACCACCTATTCCAATAATTGCGCATCGTGCCACACTGCCAATCCATCGGCAGGCGTTAGCAACATTCTGAACGGCAGCAGCGCCAGCAGAATTAGAAGCGCAATAACCAACAACACAGGCAATATGGGATTCCTAAGCAATTTGAATGTGACGGAATTAAATAATTTGGCCGCTTATATTTGTAGCAAAAAAGCCGGTTGCACCGCTCCTATACTGATTGCGGTACCCGCTCCAACCGCGACGCCAACGCCAACGGCTACGCCAACCGGCACTCCAACACCGACGATCGCGCCAACACCGACGATCACGCCAACAGCATCGCCAACACCGACGACCGCACCAACATCCACACCGACGGCATCACCAACACCAACAGTCACACCAACCGCCGCACCGACAGCATCACCAACACCGATGGCATCACCAACACCAACAGTCACACCAACCGCCGCACCGACTGCATCGCCAACTCCGACGACTGCACCAACCGCCGCACCGACTGCATCACCAACTCCGACTGCATCACCAACTCCGACGGCCACACCAACCGCCACACCAACGCCCAATCCCGTAGTGTCGGGGCAAGATTTATATCTCAACACGACCAAATATGCGGGCACGATGAATTGCGCGGCTTGCCATGGTGTCGATGTAAAAACGAATACCGCCAATATCTTGAATGGTAAAAGCGCTGCCACCATTCAAGCGGCGATTAACAATAATCTCGGCGGCATGAGCATGTTCGGCAAGCTGACACCAACGCAAGTGAGCAACATTGCCGCTTTTGTAACGTCAGCGGCCGGTAGCGCCACGCCGACGCCGACGCCCACCGCTACGCCAACGCCAGCACCGACCCCGTCTCCAACCGCGACGCCCACGCCTGCGCCCGGAACGACACCTGCACCGACCCCAACACCAACAACCGCGCCCACTCCCAGCGCGACCCCGGCACCGACGCTACCGCCCGTGCCGA
>JAYVJD010000300.1:0-2846 GCA_043769625.1 Pseudomonadota bacterium
AACCCTCCCCTTGAAGGGGAGGGGACAAAGGAAAAAGGCGCCCGGTTGACCCCACCCTAACCCTCCCCTTGAAGGGGAGGGGACAAAGGAAAAAGGCGCCCGGTTGACCCCATCCTAACCCTCCTCTTGAAGGGGGGACAAAGGAAAAAGGCGCTCGGTTGGCCCCACCCTAACCCTCCCCTTGGAAGGGAGGGGATGGTGATGAAATTACCACTGAGTTAAAAAAGAAAGTTTCTCCTTCAATATTCCCCCATGACTTCCGAATTCGACATCATCCGCCGCTATTTCACCCGCGAAAATTCCGCAGTGCTTGGAGTGGGCGATGATGCGGCGTTGATTGAAGTGTCGCCAGGCCATCAACTTGCTGTCTCGACCGATATGCTGGTATCAGGCCGACATTTTTTTGCCGACGCTGACCCGTTTAAGCTCGGCCACAAATCTCTCGCAGTCAATCTTTCCGATATGGCGGCGATGGGCGCTATGCCGCGATGGGCGACGCTGTCGCTGGCGTTGCCTGACGTCAACGAAGACTGGCTGCAGAAATTTTCAGATGGTTTTTTTGCGCTTGCGGATAAATTTAATATTGCGCTAATCGGCGGCGATACCACCAAAGGTCCGCTGAATATCTGCGTGACGATTATGGGAGAAATTAAGCCTGGCGAAGCATTGCGGCGCGACGGGGCGAAAGTGAGCGATGAGATTTGGGTGTCCGGGACCCTCGGCGATGCGGCGTTGGCTCTAGTGGCGCTGCAAAGCCGTGTGTCGCTGCAAGCAGATGAGCTGGCGTATTGCGAGCAAGCTTTGCATACGCCGCAACCGCAAGTCGCTCTGGGGCTTGCGCTACGCGGTATTGCGAATAGTGCGATTGATATTTCCGATGGATTGTTGGCGGATCTGGGCCATATTCTCGAGCGCTCTAAAGTCGGCGCAGAAATACATTTTGGCACAATACCTGTTTCCACAATCATAAGAAAAAAACTAGCAGAGCCGCTACTGCCGCAATGCGTATTGGCGGGCGGCGACGATTATCAATTGTGTTTTACTGCGCCGGTTTCGATGCATGAAAAAGTGATGGCGGCAGCGAAAAATACCAAGACGACCGTGGCGTGTGTCGGTCAGATTACATCGGCTGCAGGGCTGAAAGTATTCGACGCTGATCATCGAATCATGTCTATGCAAACGAAAGGCTTCGATCATTTTGCGCAACCCTGATTTTGCGTTTATAACTGCGTCGCCGGCGCGCTTTATCGCGTTTGGTTTCGGCAGTGGCCTCAGCCCCAAAGCACCGGGGACGGCAGGTTCTGTGGTCGGTGTCGCACTGTATTATTTGCTGTTCTTGTTTTTGTCTTCCACTGTGGTTATTACTTTGCTACTTTTATTCTTTGCACTGGGCGTGTGGGCTTGCGACAAAACGGGCCGCGATTTAGGCGTGGCGGATTACGGCGGCATGGTGTGGGACGAGATCGTCGCGATGATGCTGGTGTTGGTTTTTACCCCATTTGGACTGATTTGGTCTGCGATTGCTTTTGCGTTATTCAGATTGTTCGATATCTGGAAACCGTTTCCGATTGGCTTCTTGGAAAAAAAATTCAAAGGGGGATTCGGTGTGATGATCGACGATGCGATGGCCGCAATTTACGCCATAGCAGTGATAGCTTTGCTCATTTATTTCTTCCCTCTTGTTCATCGCGATAGTATTATAAGTTCTTGATTATATTTATTAATTTATGAATAGCCCGTGGCCCTACCCGAAATTATTTGCCCATCGCGGCGGCGGCACAATCGCGCCAGAGAATACGCTCGCCGGTATGCGCATGGCAGCGGCGCAAAAATACCAAGCGGTGGAGTTTGATGTAAAACTCGCCGCATGTGGAACGCTAATCGTGATGCACGACGACACGCTTGATCGCACGACCAACGGCAGCGGCCAAGTCGCGGCAACGCGCTATGAAGAGATTGCGAAACTCGATGCAGGCGTATGGCACGCGGAAAAATTTGCCGGAGAGCGCGTTCCGACGTTTGTTGCGCTGGCGGAAATTTGCATCGAGCTGGGCTTGTTGTGCAACGTGGAAATCAAACCGAATCCCGGCCAGGAACGCGAAACGGGTGAGGCTGTTGCGCTGGCGTGTAAAAAAATCTGGCACGACAAAAAATATTTACCTCTACTGACTTCGTTTTCGTTTGATTCTTTAGCTGCGGCGAAAAATACCGCAGCAGAATTTCCACGCGGAATTTTATTTGAAAAAATTCCGGCAGACTGGAAAACCCAAGCAGAAACGCTGGGATGCGCGGCGGTGAATTGTCATTACGATTACGCCAACGCGGATATTGTGCAGACCGTACGCGGGGCCGGTTATCGCATGATTTGTTATACGGTGAATGACGTGAAGCGGGCGAAGAAATTATTTACTTGGGGTGTGGATGGTATTTTTACCGATAATTTGGTGGATTTCAAACGGCTTCTTTAAATTGCACTTTTCAGGTGGTTAATCCTGGTTAGAAAATATTTCTCTCCCCGACATTCTCACCTGCGCGGGAACGACGGATTGAAGAAATATCACAGGTTCTCGATTGATACGGGCTCAATTTCATCCGCCAAGGCAAAGCCAAACACCTTGGAATAAAAATAATATTCCGCTTCTAACGCACGTTTTATATTTTCTGCTTTGCGAAAACCATGCTGTTCGCCGTCGAACGGAACATAGGCGACCGGTATTCCGCGTTTTCTTAACACTTCTGCCATTCGCTCCGATTGGTTCGGCAACACCACTTTATCTTCCAAGCCCTGAAAAAAAATCACCGGGCAGGAAAGTTGCTCGGCGTGATGAATCGGCGAGCGCGAACGG
>JAYVJD010000301.1:0-2843 GCA_043769625.1 Pseudomonadota bacterium
CGACCGTGCTGCCATCAAACTTGACGCTACTGCCTTTGACTTGAAACTTGACCGAGGTGTAGCGCAAATCAATGGCGTATTTCTCATTCTTCGGCGCCCAACCAATCTGCGCATGTAATCCTACCGGGCTATCGAAATCTACCGAGAAATTTTGCGGCGAGCCCTTAACATCGACCTTATACTTTGGATCAATAAAATAACTCGCGCCGATGCCGAGTCGCATATCGTTCGGGCGATAAAATTGCATCGCCGTGATTGGCATCGAGGTCAAATCTTTTCCGCCGTTGCTGCCCACTGCGCCGCCGAGTTTGTATCCTGCGCTTAATACCGTTTCAAACTGTCTCGCGGCGTCGTTAGGTATGGCTGCACCCACTGAAATGGTCATCCCCTCGTTCATGCGAATCGTTTGCGAGTCGCCGTTATTGTATGACGCAGTATCTAAGGTAGCCCCACCCGCATCGAAGCTCAGGCCCAAATCCCAGCGGATGCCAGAAGATGGAGCAGGGGCAGTCGCGTCCTGCTGTGCATGGGCCTGTACCGCGCCTGCAAAACCCATCATCAAAACCAGTGCTTTGAACGTACGCATTTTCATTATTTCCCTTTCGTTGTTTATTTTAATTACTTCGCGATTAAATCTACTACGGCTGCATGGTAAAACGATAGTGCAAACCAAACTGTGTAAGCATTGGCTTAATTTTACAATCGATATAATTCAGTCAATTCAGGTCAAAAACGGTAATGCAAAGCTGCACCAAATACACTGGCGCGCAAATTTAAGTCAGGCTGATCAGCCGGTGTTTGTCTGAGATAGGTGTAACGTAATTCCATCGCGTAATTGTAGCCAAGCGGCGCATAACTCGCGCTGGCCAAGTAACCCAAACCGTTATTGACGCGCGCAATTTCGGACGCTTGGTTCGCGTTCTGCAATTCGACAAAAGTATTGATGTGATATGCCAGCCCCACTCCGGCACGCCAATTGCCTTGGCGATAATACTGCGTTAGCTCAATCGGCACGGAATTCCAAATAATGCCGCTGCGGTTGCCATTGGGTCCGCCAAATTTATAGCCGATGGAAAATTGTGTTTCTAGCGTTTTCTCAGGATTGTTCGGCACCATACCACCGACTGCAATATGCCAACCGTCATTAGCGTAAGCATTTTCAGTGACGCCAGATGGAACATAAGTGCCGGTCGCATATTTCTCGCCGCCCATCTCATAGCCGAGAGAAGTAAACCAATGGATGTCATTCATTTCCAGCGCCTGGCTGGGCAGCGAAAAAAATAATGCAGACAACAGACATACTTTGGCGACAGATTTATTCATGAAGACTCCAGTGGATTATTGTTGATCGCTTTGCGCAATCGAGGCTGAAATTCTGTCACAAATTATAAGCACACAGCTGAGAATATGCTGTGCGCTGTATCACCATGAATGCAGGATAGGGGTTTGATCCGGCGCTATTCGATCATAATTTTTTATTAAAAAATTAAATAAAAACAATAATTTACAATCTATTCCCACTCGATCGTCGCTGGTGGTTTGCCCGACACGTCATACACTACGCGGTTGATGCCGCGCACTTCGTTGATGATGCGGTTGGAAACTTTGCCGAGCAAGGTGTAGGGCAACTCAGCCCAATGCGCGGTCATGAAATCGCTGGTGATGACGGCGCGTAACGCGACGACATAATCATAGGTTCGTCCGTCGCCCATCACGCCGACAGATTTCACCGGCAAAAATACGGCGAAGGCTTGCGAAGTTTTTTCATACCATCCGGCCGCGCGCAATTCTTCGATGAAGATCGCATCTGCGCGGCGCAGCAAGTCGGCGTATTCCTGTTTCACTTCACCCAAAATACGCACACCCAAACCTGGGCCGGGGAAAGGATGGCGATACACCATGTCGTGATGCAATCCCAGCGCGACGCCTAGCTCGCGCACTTCGTCTTTGAATAATTCGCGCAACGGTTCGAGCAATTTCAACTTCATTGTCTCGGGCAAACTGCCGACGTTGTGATGCGATTTGATGGTGTGGGCTTTTTTGGTTTTCGCACCAGCCGATTCGATCACATCGGGATATATCGTGCCTTGCGCCAGCCATTTTGCGTTGAGCAATTTTTCTGATTCGGCTTGAAACACTTCGACGAATTCGCGGCCGATAATTTTGCGTTTTTGTTCCGGGTCGGTGACGCCAGTGAGATGATGCAAAAATTCTTTTGCCGCATCGACATGAATGACTTTGACACCAAGATTTTTAGCGAACGTTTCCATTACCTGTTCGGCTTCGTTCAAGCGCAACAAACCGTTATCGACGAAGACGCAGGTGAGTTGCTTGCCGATGGCTTTGTGGATTAGCGCAGCCGCAACCGACGAATCGACGCCGCCGGACAAACCTAAAATCACTTCGTCATTGCCGACCTGCGCGCGGATTTTGCCGATAGCTTCATCAACGTAATCGGGCATATTCCAATCCGAAGCGAGGCCGCATATGTCGTGCACGAAGCGCGAGAGTATCGCCTTGCCTTGCAGGGTGTGGGTGACTTCCGGGTGAAATTGCAACGCGTAAAATTTGCGCGCTTCGTCGGCCATACCGGCGATCGGCGTGGTGGCATTCGATGCGATGATTTTGAAATTCGGCGGAAGCTGCGTCACTTTATCGCCGTGGCTCATCCACACATCGAGCATGCCGTATCCTTCAGCGGTGTGGCGATCTTCGATATCGCGCAGCAATTCTGAATGGCCGCGCGCGCGGATTTCGGCGTAACCGAATTCTCGCACCAAACCATTTTCCACTGTGCCACCCAACTGCGCCGCCATGGTTTGCATGCCGTAACAAATACCCAG
>JAYVJD010000302.1:0-2827 GCA_043769625.1 Pseudomonadota bacterium
CTTCTGGCGCGGGCGCTAAATTACAGGCGTTGGCGACGGCGGCCATTTCGATGGCGGATTTGGTGCCGTCTAAAAATGAATTAAACATTTGCGCGTTAAAATCACCTTTCTTCACTTGCTCTTCGCTAAAGCCGTAGGTATCCCACACGCTGGCCGGCGTAGAGAGGTGATAGCTGGGCAAGTATTTGGTGCCTTTGCCAGCGGCAACGACGCTGAAGCCTGCCGTGCGCGCCCAATCGACCATTTCGCAAATCAGCGCCGGTTGGTCGCCGTAAGCGAGTGAATACACAATGCCCGCTTTGGCGGCGCGATGTGCGAGTTCCGGCCCGGCCATCGCGTCGGCTTCGACGTTGACCATGACGATATGTTTATGAAATTCACAGCAAAGCAAAACGTGTTTCACACCGGCAGCGGGACTGCCGGTAGCGTCGATGATGACTTCGATCGAATCGGATTTGATTAAGGATTCTGCGTCTTCGGTAATGCACGTCGTGCCGTGCTTCATCGCCTCGTGGATATTTTTTGCGTTAATCACACCGTCACTCCAACCGGTGCGCACCAAGGCATCACGCGCGCGCGTCGCAGATAAATCCGCAACGGCCACTAAATGAATGCCGGTAGTACGGCGCACTTGCGCCAAATACATCGAGCCGAATTTACCTGCGCCGATTAAACCGACCCGAACGGGGTTGTTATTGGCGGCGCGTTGTTGCAATAAACGATGTAGATTCATGGGCTAGCTTTCTTATCAAATCGTTAACATAGATTGTTATATAAGTATATGATTATATTTAATATTTTGTACGCATGGCACGCGAAACTTTTGATGCAGACTCGCGTCCCAATGCGCTGGAAATAAATTCTGCGATGCTGATCAATTGATCAAGATCAACACCGGTTTTGATGTTGAGACCGTTCAACATATAGATCACGTCTTCGGTGGCGACATTGCCGCTCGCGCCTTTAGCATAAGGACAACCGCCGAGTCCGGCGATGGAGCTATCGAACACCGACACGCCCATTTGCAGCGAGGCGAAAATATTCGCCAACGCTTGGCCGTAAGTGTCGTGATAATGTCCGGCGAGTTGTTTCATCGGAATATTTTTCGCGACAGCTTCGAGCATGGTTTGGGTTTTGATCGGCGTGCCGACGCCGATAGTGTCGCCGAGAGAAATTTCGTAACAGCCCATGTCGAATAATTTCTGTGCCACTTTGGCGACGGCGGTAGGTTTGATTTTGCCTTCGTAAGGACAAGCGATCACGCAGGATACATAGCCGCGCAGTTTGATTTTATGTTTGTGCGCGGCTTGCGCGACGGGCTCGAAGCGCTTAAAGCTCTCGTCTATAGAGCAATTAATATTTTTTTGCGAAAAAGTTTCTGATGCCGCAGCGAACACGGCGATTTCTTTTATGCCCGCTTTGAGCGCGGCGTCGAAGCCCTGCATATTCGGCACCAGCGCCGGATAACTCACTCCCGCTTTGCGCTGAATACCGGCCATCACTTGTGCGTTGTCCGCCATTTGCGGCACCCACTTGGGCGAGACGAACGCGGTGGCTTCGACAGTGCGCAACCCCGCGTCGGCTAGGCGCTGTATCAAATCAATCTTGATCGCCGTCGAGACGATTTGCTTTTCATTTTGCAAGCCGTCGCGCGGGCCGACTTCGACTATTTTGACTTGACGCGGCAGCATGGGTTTATTTCGGCGCCATACGGATTGCACCGTCGAGGCGGATCACTTCGCCATTGAGCAATTCGTTTTCGACGATGTGTTTTGCCAGAGCAGCGTATTCTTCCGGTCGGCCGAGGCGCGAAGGGAAGGGCACTTGCATACCAAGCGAGGCACGCACTTCTTCTGGCAAACCTTGCAACATTGGCGTATCGAAAATGCCTGGTGCGATGGTCATCACGCGGATCCCTATTTTGGCAAACTCGCGCGCGATCGGCAGCGTCATGCCATTCACCGCAGCTTTCGATGCAGCATACGCGGCCTGGCCGATTTGTCCGTCCATTGACGCGACTGACGAGGTATTGATAATCACGCCACGCTCGCCGGAATTTTCAGGATTATTTGTTGCCATCGCTTCAGCGGCGAGACGAATCAAGTTGAATGTGCCGATGAGATTGATGTTAATCACACGGCGAAAATGCGCCATGTCATGCGGACCGTTGCGGCCGAGTACACGTTCTGCTGTGCCGACACCGGCGCAATTGACAACGCCGTGTAGCGCGCCGAAAGCTTTGACGCTTTCGTTCACCGCGTTTTGCACACTCGCGTCGTCAGTCACATCGCATTTCACAAAGCGCGCTTGTTTGCCGAGAGCGGTTGCGGTCGCATTGCCTTGCGTTTCGTTAATGTCGGCCAGCACTACGTTCGCGCCGCCCGCTACGAATAACGTAGCCGTCGCCGCGCCGAGGCCGGAGCCGCCACCGCTGATAATAAATGTATGGTTTTGTAGGAGCATATTAGTCTTTCTTGGTTATTAAAATTATCAATTAAATCAAATATTTACTAACGTAATCTAGTCACCGGAACATCATGCCTTTGCGCCCATTGTTCCCATTCATCGGCTGAGCGCGTAAGAAAAATCTCAGTTAATTTTGTTACCGTGGCATATTCTACGTTGAGTAATTCCTGCAGGTGGGCAAAAAAATGTGGCTCTAATGTTGCGACCGCGATATGGCCTTCACTGCACTGATAAATATTGTAACCGGCGAATCCGCCGCCGAGCAGCGCACCGGGTTGAGTCAATCCGTATTTGAGCGGCCCGACGAAAGCGGCGGCGGCTTCAGACAAAGCAACTTCATGATAGCTACCCTGTTCAGTTT
>JAYVJD010000303.1:0-7640 GCA_043769625.1 Pseudomonadota bacterium
GGTCGCAGCGGTCGATGTAGCCATGTTGATCCTCAATCGTGTTGTGAGGATGCTATTAAAACATATTAATCAAATCTTGTGACGACACTACCTAGCCACCTGTTACAAAACTACCGCAAAGATTTGTTTTGTTTCGCGCAATAAATCGCAGTCCGATATTACTTTATAACTAATTGATTATATTGAGATTTTTATGAATCTGAAAAACATCCTCAGCATGGTTATATTTGCTCCCACAATGGTCATGGCGCAAAGCGCGCCGCTCGCTGTTGCTTTAGTCGATAGCGCATGGGACGGCAACAAAGTGCCGGACGGGCAACATTGCGCCAAGCACGGCGGCCACGGCGCATCGCCTGCGCTCAAGATTAGTAATATTCCCGCTGAAGCCAATCGCATCGTCGTGTCGTTCAGCAACGGTGCTTACAAAAAACTCGACAACGGCGGCCACGGTATTATTGGCATGCAAATTCCTGCCGGCACGACGACGGCGCAGTTTCCTTCCATCGCGGAAAACATTGTCGAGATGCCGAAAGATGTTTACATCGTCAGCGCGCAAAAAGGCGATTGGGGTAAAGACGGTGCGGCGTATATGGCGCCCTGCTCCGGTGGTAAAGGCAGCCGCTACTACGCCACGGTGCGCGCGGTGAACGAAAAAGACGGCGCAGTAGTTGAATTAAGCAAAACTGATATTGAGTTGGGCAAATATTGATTCTTAAATATTGTTTCAGAAACACACCATCGATTTAATTTCCTTAGTTAAAATTTCTTTGGTAACGATTAACCCAAACTGAATTTTTTAGCGTTTACCTCCTCGTCGTTCATTCACTCGCGAGGATATTATGAAAAATTCTGTTAATAATCAAATAGTTAATAAACACACCTTATTACGCGTCGCCGTTCTTTCTTGTCTAGCCAGTTTCCACTATCAGGCCTTGGCGGATTCGTCCGCCCTCACCATCTATAGCTCGGCACAGCCCGGCTCCATCTCTCCCTCAACCTTTCGCAACGGCGGTCAGGGCATGTCGGTGCCGGGTTATGCGATGGTGCGACAAGAGCGGGATTTTGTCTTGGCGAATAATCGCAATAACATCAAGTTCACCGACGTCGCTGGATTGATCGACCCAACCACGGTGTTATTCGAGTCGCTGACTGACCCAGCGGGTACGCGCGTAATTGAACAAAATTTCCAATTCGATTTGGTTAGCACGCAGAAGCTACTGGAAAAATACATCGACAAAGATATCGGCGTGGTGCAATCGCGCGGCAATGCAACGGAAACATTCAACGGCATACTCACCAGCACCAACGGTGGCTTGGTACTAAAAAATACCGATGGCAGCGTGCGTATTTTGAATCAATACGACAATGTGAAATTGCCTTCGCTGCCCGGCGGCTTGATCAGCAAGCCGACTCTGGTGTGGGACGTGTCGGCACAAAAAACCGGCGCGCACAAAACGCGCGTGTCCTACCAAACCGGCGGTATGAGCTGGTGGAGCGACTACAACATAGCCTATTCCGAAGGCGCAGACGCCAACTCATGCAATCTCGACATAGGCGCATGGGTGACCATCATCAATCAATCCGGCGCGGGCTATCAGGATGCCAAACTCAAGCTCATCGCGGGTGACGTGCAGCGCGCGCAACCGCGAAACGGAGTGCGTGGCCGAGCCGAATTAGCTATGGCTATGAAAGCTTCTGTTGCTGATAGCCCTAGCTTCGAAGAAAAAACTTTTTTCGAATATCACTTATATACACTGGGTTTTCCTACCACGCTACCCGATAACTCTACTAAGCAACTGGAATTATTCCCCACCGCCCGCAGCGTGCCGTGTGAAAAAGCGCTGGTGTATCAAGGCCAGAGCGGGATGGATTACTACGGTGGCTTGATGACAGATCGAGGCTTCGGCGTGGAATCGAATAAGAAAGTGGATGTTTATCTCAGCTTCAAAAACAGCAAAGACAACCGTATGGGCATGCCCTTGCCCGCCGGAAAAATCCGCGTGTCTAAACTCGATAGCGCAGACAAGACCCTGGAATTTATCGGCGAAGACGTGATTGATCACACGCCGAAAGACGAAACCGTGCGCATACGCATGGGCAGCGCCTTCGATGTGGTGGGCGAGCGCAAGCAAAAAGACTTCCGCATCGATATCAATGCGCGTTGGATGGAAGAGGACATTGAAGTCAAAGTGCGCAATCAAAAAAACGAAGCGGTCAATGTGCAGGTGCGCGAAAATCTGTATCGCTGGACCAATTGGCAGATCAGCAAAAATTCTACCGCGTTTAATAAAACGGATTCACGCAGCATAGTATTTCCGATTAGAATTACCAAAGGTGGCGAAGCGGTAGTCAAATATACCGTACGCTATACGTGGTGATAACTAATTGATTATATTGAATAATGCGTGATACCGCCCGACTCATCGCTGAAGCTGTGCTTGATGGCTTTAACAAACACTATCGCATCTTCCGCGAGGTCGG
Organism: Pseudomonadota bacterium; assembly: GCA_043769625.1. Lineage (GTDB taxonomy): Bacteria > Pseudomonadota > Gammaproteobacteria > Burkholderiales > JBEEJL01 > JBEEJL01. The sequence continues at coordinate 2,482 of JAYVJD010000303.1, forward strand.
GCGTGCGGCGAAGCGCCATTTTGAATTAGCGGAATGGTCGGCCACGCAAGTCAGCTCGCGCGAGCGGATCGACTTTTACGACGAGCGCGTGAGCGAATGCGTTGAGCGTTTGGAAAATGAATTTCACGCCAACAGCATCAGCGATTTGATTTGGCTGCAAGCGAAGCAGCACTACATCACGCTGATGAATAACCATAAGCAACCGGAGTGCGCCGAGACGTTTTTCAATTCGGTGACGTGTAAAATTTTGCACCGCACGTATTTCAATAATAGTTTTATTTTCGTGCGCCCGGCTGTCGCGACGGATTACATGGATGCTGATCCGCCTTCGTATCGCAGCTATTACCCGGAGCAAAAAGGTTTGCGCGCGACGCTGGATCAAATCGTCGCCGATTTTAATTTGCAACGCCCTTTCGCCGATTTGGCGCGCGATATCCGCAACGTGATGCGCGCCTGGCGTAAACAATTGCCTAGGCCATTTGAGCTGTTGCCCGATTACCAAATCCAAATGCTCGGCTCGCTGTTCTATCGCAACAAGGGCGCGTATGCCGTGGGCAAAATGATTAACGGCAGCGTGGAATATCCATTCGTCATTCCGATACTGCACGACAAAGAAGGCAAGCTTTACCTCGACACCATTTTGCTTGACCAGCAATTACTCATGTTGCTGTTCAGCGCCAACCGCGCGTATTTTTTGGTCGATATGGAAGCGCCGGCGGCTTATGTGCAATTCCTGCGCAGCATGTTGCCGAACAAACCCAAGGCCGAGCTGTACACCATTCTCGGTTTGCAAAAACACGGCAAATCGCTTTTTTACCGCGACTTCCTCCATCATCTGCGCCACTCTAACGACGACTTCATCGTCGCGCCCGGCATCAAGGGCTTGGTGATGACGGTGTTCACTTTGCCGTCGTATCCTTATGTTTTCAAAATCATCAAGGATGTTTTCGCCCCGCCGAAAGAAGTCGATCGCAAAACCGTGATCGCCAAATATCTGCTGGTGAAACATCACGACCGCGTCGGCCGCATGTCGGACACATTGGAATACTCCGAAGTCGCTTTTCCAAAAAACCGTTTCAGCCAGGAGCTCATCGACGAGCTACGCAAACAAGCGCCCTCCTCGATAGAGGAAACTTCCGACGTGATTATCGTCAAACATTTGTACGTCGAACGTCGCTTGATCCCGCTGAATATTTACCTCGACCATGCCAGCGACGAACAACGCCGACACGCGATCAACGAATACGGCATTGCGCTCAAGCAACTCGCCGCCGCAAATATTTTTGCTGGTGATTTATTGTTCAAAAATTTTGGCGTCACGCGTTACGGCCGCGTGGTGTTTTACGACTATGACGAACTCGACTATCTGACCAACTGCAATTTCCGCAAAATTCCCGCACCGCGCAACGAAGAAGAAGAAATGTCGAGTACGCCATGGTACACCGTCGGGCAGCACGACATCTTTCCCGAAGAATTCGATACGTTTTTATTGACCGACCCTAAAGTGCGCAAGATATTTTTAGAGCTGCACGCCGATCTGCTTGACGCAGATTATTGGAAAGGCATCCAGGACCGCATCAAGGCCGGGCATGTGGAAGATGTATTTCCCTATCCGCAGGCTATGCGCTTCAATCCTCAGCTGGCAAAAGCAGCCTAACCGTAGCGTGCGCACTTTGCACGAAACTGCTCGTCAATACCACGAGTGTTATTTTTTTGCCAAAAAAGCACGCGTTTGAAAAGTAAATAGTGCTCGAATCAAACAGCATCGCGCGCGGTGCGCACGCTACGCCGCCGTTTAATAGACCTACAGTGATGGAATTTCCGGCTTGCCCGTAGCGTGCGCACCGCGCACGAAACCGCTCGTCTATAACACCATAGTTATTTTTTCAAAAAAAAATGTGGTTGAAAATGAAACAGCACTCGAATCACACAACCTCGTGCGCGGCGCGCACGCTGTGCCGCCGTTGATAGACCTATGGTGTGGAATACCTGACTCGCCCGTAGCGTGCGCACTGCGCACGAAGATGCCCGTGATGCCATCCGTTATCGGTTAACTGCCCCCCCCCAAAATACATACAGTGAAATTTGGCCAACGGATCGAATCACACAGAGTCGTGCGCGGCGCGCACGCTACGCCGTGTTGAATTGGCCTATGGTGAAGTAATATCTAGCTCGTCCGTAGCGTGCGCACTGCGCACGAATCACTCGCCAAATTCACCCTCTGACCGCGTCGAGCCAGCCCAATTTTGCGTAAGCCAACCTTTCTCTACAAACCGATGAAACGTCGAATGTGGCCAATCGGAGACTCTTTCAACCAACCCATGCTTGACCGGGTTGTAATGAATGTAGTCAACATGCTTTTGCAAATCGTCATCATCCCGAATACGATGTTCCCAAAAACGGCGTTGCCACAAGCCACTCTCGTTGCGTTTTCCTTGTGATTTGGTTAATTTCAATGTTGCCGCATTACCGACTTCGCGGCTGACAAAGCGCTTGATCAATCCCCACCGCTTGCCGTAATCTGAATCGTCTTTAGGCAACGTCCAAACAGCATGCATGTGATCTGGCAGTACAACCCAAGCGACAATTTCAAAAGGATGATTTTTCTTTATCTCAGCGATAGCATCACGAAGCGAGGCTATCAATTCCGGCTTGGTCAATATTGGTTGACGGCGATAAGAGGCGACGGTGAAAAAATAGGTAGCGCCTTTTGTGATATCACGCCGGAATGTCGCCATGCTTCTCTCGCTGAAATTTAATTTGAGCGCTCGGATCACAGAGTATCGTGCGCGGTGCGCACGCTACGAGTCTGGCGATAATTCTGCCACATATGGTGATTCGAAGCTCCGTAGCGTGCGCACTGCGCACGAAGGCGCTCAATACCCCACCATGAACTGCCGAAACATACCCTCTAATTCAAGCAAAATAAAAAGCCCGGGATCTCCGGGCTTTTTTTTGGCACTAAATGAAAATTATTTTTTGACTTCTGCAGGTTTAGCCGATGCTGCCGGAGTTGCGGGCGTTGCCGGTTTAGCGGCAACTGCGGGCGCAGCAGTTTTGGCCGGTGTAGCGGCAGCGGGAGTTGCAGCAGCAGCGGGTTTCGCTGCGCCAGCAGCTGGTACCCCTGCTGCTGTCACGACCGCAGGAGCGGGCGTTGGTGTGGGAGGTGGTGGCAAGGCGGTAGGCTTTACGATCACGCCTTTGTCTGCCATAACTTTGATGTATTTCTCAGCGACTTTGTCTTGGGCTTTACCGAGTAACTCTGCGTCTTTTTTCGCGGTCTCTGCAGCTTTGGCTTTGGTTTCTTCGGCCTTGGCTTTTTGCTCGTCGTTCAAAGGCGGCAATTTGGCGAAGGCTGGCGCGGCGAACATCAGTGCGGTGGTGAGTGCGAGTGTTTTGAATAATGTCTTCATGTGTGATCCCCGTATAGTTCTTTAATCAGGCTTTAACTTGAGCAGCGGCAGTTTTCGCGCTGGCTTCTTTAGGTTTGATTTTGCCGGACTTGATGTCGTTGTACCAATATTCGTGATGCTCTTTGGCCCAGGCTTCATCGACGACGCCTTCGCGCATGGCTTTGTAAGCGCCTTCCATGCCGACGGTGCCCATGTAGATGTGACCGAAGGAACCGATGATGAATAGCAATGCGCCAATGACATGAATGATGTTGGCGGTTTGCATAACGCCGCGTGAAGCAGCAAGACTTTGTGTAAAGGAAAAGTTCGGTGCATCGAGCACGAAGCCGCTCAAGCTGACTAATATTCCTAGCAAAGCGAGGCCGCCCCAAAACCAGACTTTTTCACCTGCATTAAAACGATCGGAAGGAATGTGTTCGCCCGAGGCCAAACCTCCACCTTTTTTCAGCCAGGTTAGATCGTAGGCTTTAGGGAAGTTATCTCGTACGAACGTAATAAATAATCCGATGGCGCAGAGAAAAAAGATGGGGCCGATTACGTTATGCAAGAAAATGCAAAGCTTGGCGAGCCAGGAAAATAATGTGTAGCCCAAGACAGGTTGCAAAATATGCTTGCCGAAAAACATGATCAATCCGCTGATACCCAAAATCGAAAAACTGATCGCCGTGGCCCAGTGCATGCCGCGTTCCGCATTAGAAAAACGCTGGATGGTTTTTCCAGTTGGGGCAGATTTAAGTTTGATAGTGCCTTTTCTTTTGTAGAACAGACCGATAGCTGCCAGCATAAACGCCACTAACGCGCCGCCATATAAAGTAATTGGGCCGTTACGAATTTGCCGCCACGTCAAACCATCGGACTGAATCAACACATTCCCCTCGGGGTTGCGTGATGTGGTGGTCATATTGGCGGGACTACTCTTGCGTACTTCGGTCCACACCGGCGCGTTGTTCAGCGGCTGATCGACTTGCTTCTTGGCCGCTTCTTTCGCCGCATCAGGCGCGGTCTGCGCCATAGCGACGGATGTGCCTGCCACTCCAAGCGATAGTAACAATACCAGCGCCAGATTTTTTGCTTTAACCAACATGTAATCTCCTCACTCCTTCGTCGCGGAACTTCTTGTGCTGTTGTATCAATTGGTCCGCTTGTATTCGTTCTGGTTCTGGCTGCGCGCCTTCAAGTCGTTTTCCCACGCTTCTTTATTATTGGCGTATTTGGCGTTGTTCCATGGCTGTTCGTCTTTTTTGCCTTGGTATTTGCCTTGTTCGTAGGTGGTGACCTGAGCGCGCTCGCACGCGCCTAGGAATAAACACGACAAAGCTAAAGCAATAATGATTTTTTTGCTGATCACGATTTGCCTCCGGGCGCTGGCGCTGCAGGTTGCTTCGCGCCATCCGGTTTGCTATAGGCAGTGGACCATCCCCATACTTCGCTGCCTTTGCCGCGTGTGGTGACGCGCTCGCGATAGATGTTGGCGAGTTCGTCGCCATCACCGGCCAACAAGGCTTTGGTGGAACACATTTCAGCGCAGGCGGGTAACTTGCCTTCGGCCAAACGGTTACGGCCGTATTTTTCCATTTCCGCTTTGCTGCCGTCGGCTTCGGGACCGCCTGCGCAGAACGTACATTTGTCCATTTTACCGCGCTGGCCGAACAAGCCGGCTTGCGGATATTGGGGCGCGCCGAACGGGCAGGCATAGAAGCAGTAACCGCAGCCGATGCACAAGTCTTTGTCGTGCAGCACGACGCC
>JAYVJD010000304.1:0-2813 GCA_043769625.1 Pseudomonadota bacterium
AGTTATTTTTTGTGAGCAACGACGTATTGCGACGATATCGGGCTAAATAGTTATGCATATTCATATTCTTGGTATTTGTGGGACATTCATGGGCGGCATCGCGGCGATTGCGCGCGAAGCGGGGCATACCGTTACCGGTTGCGACGCGAATGTGTATCCGCCGATGAGCACGCAACTCGAAGCGATGGGCATCCAGCTGATCGAAGGTTTCGATGCGAAACAAATTGAACTCAAGCCCGATGTGTTCGTCATCGGCAACGTGGTGTCGCGCGGCAATGCTTTGATGGAAGAAATTTTGAATCGCGGCCTGCCGTATATTTCCGGCCCGCAATGGTTAGCGGAAAATGTGTTGCGCGATAAATGGGTGTTGGCCGTCGCGGGCACGCACGGCAAGACGACGACATCGTCGATGCTGGCGTGGCTCTTGGACTACGCGCAACTCGCGCCGGGATTTTTAATCGGCGGCGTGCCGCAAAATTTCGGCGTATCGGCGCGCTTGCCGCAGGCGGTGCCAAAAACCATCGCGACCAAAAATCCCGGGCTGAACGATGTGTCGCCGTTTTTTGTCATCGAAGCGGACGAATACGACACGGCGTTTTTCGACAAGCGTTCCAAGTTTGTCCACTATCGCCCGCGCACCGCGATTTTGAATAACCTCGAATTTGACCACGCGGATATTTTCGCCGACCTCAACGCCATTCAAACGCAATTTCACCATCTTGTGCGCACCGTTCCCGCCAGCGGTCTCATCGTCGCTAACGGACGCGAAGCTAGCATGGACGAAACACTCGCACGCGGCTGCTGGAGTACGGTGGAAAAATTCGGCGTGGACGCTTTTGAAAAAAATGATGGATGGAATATCGGCAGCGTCGATCAAGATGGCAGCTTTGAAGTCTTGCTGAATGGCAAAGCACAAGGCCGGGTGAAATGGGATTTAATCGGCGAACATAATCGCATGAACGCCATTGCCGCCATCGCCGCCGCGCGCCATGTCGGCGTACCGGTTGAACATGGCATCGCCGCGCTAAGCGAATTCCAAAATGTAAAACGCCGCATGGAAATACGCGGCGTCGAACGCGGCATTACCGTGTATGACGACTTCGCGCATCATCCTACCGCGATTGATACCACGATTGCGGGCTTGCGCGCCAAAGTCGGCAAGGCGCGCATCCTCGCCGTGCTCGAACCGCGCTCGAATACGATGAAGCTAGGCGTTATGAAAGCTGCGCTGCCCGCGAGTTTGCGTGAAGCCGATCTGGTTTTTTGCTACGGCCATAATTTAGGCTGGGATCCGGCCGAATCGCTCGCGCCGCTGGGGGCGAAGACACGCACGTATAATGATCTACCAGCAATGACGGATGCGATTATCACCGCCGCAAAAACCAGCGATCACATTTTAGTCATGAGCAACGGCGGCTTCGGCGGCATACATGAAAAAATATTGGCTAAATTGAAAACTAAACAAACATAAATTCCCAAGGATATCCCCTCCCCTTCAAGGGGAGGGTTAGGGTGGGGATGGGTGTGGTAAAAAATTCTAAGATGATTCAAAGGACACCCACCCCCATCCTAGCCTTCCCCCTGAAGGGGAAGGGACGTAGGTGAGTCGCCGCGACGATGATGGCTGATATTATCACCCCCATCCCAACCTTCCCCCGTCAAGCGGGAAGTAGTGGCGAAGGTAGCCCGGTGCTTTTTTCCTTCGTCCCCTCCCCTTCAAGGGGAGGGTTAGGGTGGGGATGGGTGCAGTAATAAAATGAACGGTGTCTGAAAAGATACCCACCGCCATCCTGGCCTTCCCCCTGAAGGGGAAGGGACGTAGGTGAATCGCCGCGACGATGATGGCTGAACATTATCACCCCCATCCCAACCTTCCCCGTCAAGGGGGAAGGAGTGGTGAAGGAAACCCGACTTACTATTTACTTGAACCTTTAACATTATTGAACCAGCAACATTTTTGAATTCACCAAGGAAAACCAGCATGGCCAACTACGCTTACCGTCTCGTCAATGTCTTTTGTCAGAAAAAATACATGTTCTCCGGCAACCCGCTATGCGTATTCGAAGACGCGCGCGGCATGGACGAAGCCGTGATGCAAGTCATCGCGCAACAATTCAATTTATCCGAAACCACATTTATTTTGCCCAGCACGCAAGCTAACGCAAAAGTGCGCATCTTCACGCCGTCATTCGAAATGCCTTTCGCCGGACACCCAACCCTCGGCACGGCGCACGTCATTCGCGCCATGCGCAACGCGGGCGACGAGCTCACGCTGGAAATGCAGGCCGGTGTCATCGCCGTCGCTGCCGTGGGCGACGACTGGACGCTCGAAGCCAACGCGCCGAAATTCCGTGATGTCACCGCCTCACGAGCGGACTTGGCAAAAATGTTAGGCGTCGAAGAAAAAGACATCGCCGACACGCCGCGCTGGGTCAACACTGGCAGCGAACAATTATTGATCCCGTTGACATCCGTCGAGGCTCTGCGCCGCGCTATGCCGAGCAGCGAGCTGATGAAAAAATTCGCCATGAATCCTTCCGGTGAATTCAAAGTCTATGTCTGGGTCGAAGCCACACCGGGCGTGATGGAAGCGCGTTTCTTTTTCCCCAATATGGGCGGCACCATAGCAGAAGATTTCGGCACTGGCTCGGCGGCGGCGAATTTAGGCGGTTGGCTACTGGCGCAAAATACGAGCTTGCCGATTACACGCACCATACGCCAAGGCGATATCCTCGGCCGACCTTCTTTGATTGGCTTAACCGTCGATATTGAAAAACGCATTTTTGTTTCGGGCCATGTGATTGATATTGGTC
>JAYVJD010000305.1:0-7603 GCA_043769625.1 Pseudomonadota bacterium
GCCTAGGTTACTTTCCCCACTTTTTGCAGCGATTTCCAACGCAAAAAAAGACCGCGCTAATACTTGCTCCATTTTTGCGGCTGGGGTTTGTTGCGTGAATTCCAGATTGATTTTTGCTGCCTGAACGCCAGATTGCAGGGCTTGCAACGCGGGCACAAGCGCTACGGCTATCAGCAGCGCGGCAACTAATATTTCTACCAACGAAAAGCCACCTCTGCTTAAGGCAAATTGTTTTTTGCGGAATCGCGATCTCATAAAACGCTAACCCGGCCAGTGGCGTCAATTTGAATATTTTTGCTTTGTTTACCCAATTGCACAGGAATTAAAACCGGAAGCTGAGTTGAGAATAGGGGCCAAAGCTGGTAGCTGGGAGCTAGTGCGTTGCTGGGTACGCCGCTGGAATTAAAGAGAATCTCAACAGGGCCGGGTTGTGCAATATTTGCGTAGGTCACTGTGCCGAGAGTTGCGCCTGATGCGAAAGCTAAATTTTTGGTGTTGATGCTGTAAGGTTTTTTGTCGATTGGGTTAATGACATCGGTACTGGTGTTGATGGTCGCTTTGAGGTTGAGTCCAACTATTTGCAGCGAATAATAATTGAGCGCCACCACCCCCGTTGTACTGTTGAGCGTAAATCCTACTGTTAATGGCGGCCCGCCCCTGCGCACTGACTCGGCGCGTGCGTAGCGTATCGCGCCGGCGACTTCTGTCACTACGACGTCCAACTTTTCTTCGTCTGCAGGGGACAGCATGGGGATCGTCACTTTCGCGACGATCCCCAAGATGACTAGTGCTACTAGGAGTTCAACTAAAGTAAAGCCAGAATATGTGCTTTTGCTGTACCCATATTTATTCATAGCATAAGGTTATACAAACAACATCAATTATCGGGTAGAAACAACTTTTCCAGCAACGGTGCTATTTGATGCGGCTATAAATTCGCCAGATTTGCTATCGTATTTCCAGCCCGCTGCGTTTGTTGCGCCAGTAAGTTTAGTGCCTGCGGTAGTGACGGCGATATCACCAGCTGTGGAACCTTTACCCGTAGTAGGTTCATCAGGAACACCGTTACGCATATAGGGGCCGAATCGGAAATTTGCTTCGCCGCCAGCAGCGACTGTTACGCAGCTAAATCCATTTGCATCGGTGGCATAGCGCATCTGGTCAATAAAACCAGCGGCTGTGGCAGTATTCACGCCCGCAGTTGTACAGCCAGTAGATATAGTGCCTGCAGGTGCTGTGCCTGGATAAACACCATGTTGCGCACGGAATATTTCTATGGTCGAGCGCATGGTTCCTAAATTGGTATCAAGAGCGGACAGTCGCGCATCGTCTGTGGATGAACTGAACTGTGGCACAACAATCGCAGCCAAAATCGCCAGGATGATCACGACGATTAACAATTCGACCAAGGTGAAACCTTTTTGCAGGTTGCGTTTGAAAGTCTGTTTCATTTTTTTAACTCCTAAAAAGTATTTAATAAGAATTGAGTGGCTATTTGCGTAATCCCCGTTCTGACTTTTTACGCGAATACTTGATTACACGGAATGCATTGTAGGGGCAGAGTGAGGGGGTAAGTATGAAATTCATCACAATTTGTGGGTATTTGTCCCTTGTTGACAATGTTTTATGTGTTGTCGATCCAAAATCATCTTACGCGATATAGATAGTATAAATAAGCGGAGCCGCTCGCAAGCAAAATTTATTAAAAAATTTAAATAAAATCAAATAGTTATATTGGTTGTTTGTGGTGGGGTACTCAGACGAAAAGCAGATTTTTCGTGTGCTCAGTATTTTTGTCGAAGGGCGGGTCCCACCCGCCGAAAAAAACATGAAGTAAACAACATGTTTTCTGATGGCGGGTGGGACCCGCCTTACGATTGATTCCCGCCTGCGCGGGGATGACGGGAAGATTTAATGCACGGCTTTGGATAATTTGAATATCGGCAAAATCAACGAAGCGACAATCAAACCGACTACGGCGCCCATCACGATCAACATTACCGGTTCGGCCAGCTTGGCTAGACTGGTGACACGTTTGGTCAGCTCGCGTTCGTAATAGTCGGCGACGCGCGACATGACTTTGGCCAGGTTGCCGGTTTCTTCGCCAGTGCTGATCATTTGTTTGACCAGCGGCGGAATGAAGGGCACGTCGTTAAACCCGGCCGAGATGCCTTTGCCTTCGATGACTTTTCTTTCGATATCCAGCATCACCGCACGGAAGCGCGTGTTGCGGATGACTTCACGGCAGGCGGCGAGGGTGTCGAGCACGCTCACGCCGTTGGAGAGTGAAATGCTCATGACGCGCAGCAGGCGCGAGAAGTAAATCTGGATAAAAATATCTTTGACCTTGGGGATGCCGAGCTTTGCGCGATCGACTAGATCGATGCCCTCGGGCAGTTTCAGCCAGGTGAGTAACCCATATACCCCAGCGGCGAGCGCGGCGATAATGAAATACCAATATTGGCGCATCATGTCGCTCATCCACATCAACACGATGGTGCTGAGCGGTAACTGATCGCGGATCTGCTTAAACATTTCGGTGAATTTGGGGAACACCACGACCAACACGAAAATCACCACGCCAATGGAGAAGGCGATGAGGAATAGCGGGTATTGCATAGCACCTTTGATGGTGCCGTTGAGCGCTTCCTGCTTTTCGTCCATCTCGACTAGCTGTTGCAACACTTCAAACATGAAGCCGCCGCGTTCGCTGGCGCCGATTAAGTTGACGTAAGTCGAATCGAATACGGTCGGGTGTTTGGATAGAGCCTCGGAAAACGGTTTGCCCTCTGTAATGTCTTGCATGATAGCGGTGAGCACTGCTTTGAACGCCGGGTTGGTGATTTGCGCGGCTAAAGCGGTGAGGGCCGGGTGGAGCGATACGCCGGTCTCGAGCATGAGCGCCAGGCGCTCGGTGAACAACATGCGCTCGGCTGCGGTGATTTTATTGCCGCCGCCAATTTGCATATTCCACGAAAAAGCCTGCTTCGGTTTGGTGCCGGGAGCAGGTTTATTTGTGGTAGCGGAGCTGGAAAATTCTATTGCCATTTATTTAATATAATCAATTAGTTATACAGTATGTATCACGCGCGATACTTCTTCTAAAGTGGTGTGGCCTTTAAGTGCGCGCGCCACGCCGTCGGCGTATAAATCTTTATGCCCCGATTTGGCGGCTTGCGCTAAAATTTGGTCGCGCGAGGCGTTGGCGATAATCATTCTTTGCATCGGCTCGTCGATTTCGAGTAACTCGTGGATGCCGATACGGCCTTTGTAGCCGGAGTCGTAACAAGTCGGGCAACCGCGACCGCGCACCAGTTGAATATTGTCGTCGGCATTCCATTTATGTTTGGCCATCACTTCCGGCGGCGCGAGGTAATTGGTTTTGCACGAACCACACACTGAGCGTACTAGACGCTGAGCGACGATGCCGATCAAAGCCGATGAAAGCAGATACGGCTCAACTTCCATTTCGATCAAGCGCGAGATGGCACCGACTGCGTCATTAGTGTGCAGCGTGGATAACACCAAGTGGCCGGTGAGGGCGGACTGCACGGCGATCTCGGCCGTTTCACGATCACGAATTTCGCCGACCATGATGATGTCCGGGTCCTGGCGCAAAATGTGTTTTAACATTTTGGCAAAATTTAATCCGACTGCTTCGTTCACTTGGTTCTGGTTAATGATGTCGAGCTGGTATTCCACTGGGTCTTCGATGGTGACGATATTTTTTTCGATACTCTTGAGGTGATTGATAGCGGCATACAGCGTGGTAGTTTTACCGCTACCCGTGGGGCCTGTGACTAAAATCAAGCCATGGCTGCGCGATAACTGGCGCTTGAAGCCGGATAGATTGGCATCGGCCATGCCGAGTTTTTCTACGTCGAGTATCGACTGGTTTTTATCCAGTACACGCAATACCACTTTTTCGCCAAAGATGCCGGGCAGTGAGCTGAAACGTAAATCCACCGTGCGGCCTTGCGTTACCACTTGCACCCGGCCGTCTTGCGGCAGACGACGTTCGGCGATGTCGAGATTCGCCATCACTTTTAGGCGTGACACGATCGCCGGGTGCAATTCAGCTCGCGGCGTCATCACTTCATACATCACGCCGTCGATGCGAAATCGCACACGCGACTTGCTGCGCCCGGTTTCAATGTGAATATCGCTGGCCTTGTCGCGTATGGCGCGCTGGATGATGCCGTTGACCAGATTGATGACGGGGCTTTCGCCGGCCATTTCGTCAATCTGTGTGTAGTCGTCGGGAATTTGTGACTCGATAACTTCCAGATCGCTTTCGGCGTTGTCCATGAAGTCGGAAATCGCCACACTGCCGCTGTAGGCCTCGTGCCAGAATTTGGTAATCTCATCACGGCGGGCCAAGACCAGATGCGCTTTTTTGCCAGTGATTTTTTCGATTTCGTCGCTGATCGGTATCGACAGTGGGTCGGTACACGCCAGGGTCATGCGCCCTTGCATGCAAAACATAGGCAATACTTCGAGCCGCTTGGCCGCTGCTTTATCCACCAACGCCAGCGCAGCCGGGTCATACATGCCTGCGCGTAATTCGATAAACGGCACGCCAAATTGTGCGCTCAGTGCGCGCATTAAATCCTGCTCGGTCACCATATTACGTTCGATAAAAATTTCGCCGAGTCGTTTACCTTTTTGTTTTTGCACTTGGATGGCTTCGGCCATTTGCTCTGGTGTCAGCAAACCGAGTTCGAGCAAAATATCACCGAGCTTTTTTTTGCTGCGCGTATGCGGGTTGCTGACGCGGCTTTGTCTTGGGTTGGTCACTCTGCTGGCTCGGCCCGCAAGTGGATCGACCACCGCAACATAATCAGTAAAGCCCGTTGCGTAAAAAATGTTTTTAATCAATTGGTTAGGATTGACTATTTTGAGGCGACCGCCGACAGTCGTGAGCCTGCTGTGGGCGTCGATCATCACATCAAGTGCCGCACCGTTAACGAATTGAATCTGGCTTAAATCCAGCACCAGTTGGACTTGATGCGCGGCCAAGCAGGCTTCAAAGGCTTGCTGTAATTGCTGCACCGTCTCATCAGTATTCAGCGTGATGGAGGGCGCGAGATAAGTCAGCGCACCGACACGGCTGCGGATGATTTCCTCAGCCATTGACCACCTCAGGCTCGCGCTTGATGCCGAATTGAGCGATCCACGGCGGGCTTGCGGCGCAGACGCTTATCAGCACATCGATGATATTGGGGTCGAGTTGGGTGCCGCGCACGCGCTCAATTTCTTTCATCGCGGCCTCATGCGAGCGGCCTGCGCGATAAGCGCGCGAGCTGGTGATGGAGTCGTAAGTATCGGCGACGGCGACGATGCGGCCATGTAAAGGAATATCTTCGCCTTTGAGTTGGTGCGGATAGCCGGTGCCGTCAAATTTTTCCTGATGATGGCGCGCGCCGGGGACGGCTTCTTTCAGCGCATCGATGTGACGCAAAATTTCGTAGCTGCGTTCTGGGTGCACCATGATGAAAGAAAATTCATCTGGTGTGAGGCGGCCCGGTTTGCACAACACCGCATCAGGAATGCCGATTTTGCCCACGTCATGTAACAGCGAACCCCAATAAAGATTTTTCAGGCTGTCTTGCGGCAAATGCATGGCGCGGCCTATTTCCATCGAGATATAGTGCACCCGCTCGGAGTGTCCGCGCGTGTAAGGATCTTTGGCTTCCACTGCCTCAATCAGCGCGGCGGCCATTTGCTCGGTGAAGCGGCTCTGTGCCTGCAACATCGTTTTGGTATCGTTCAACATATCATTCATGTTGGACAGCGTGGATAATTGATTGGCCAGCACCTCGCCCAATTTGCGGTCGCTGTTGCTGAAGTCGGGTTTATGTTCGTGGTTAAGCAACACCAATATGGATACCACGCTGCGATTTTTGAAAATCGGGCAGGCGAGAATTTTGTACGGCATGTCGGTAAAGATATATGAACGGCGTGCGTCGTTCTTGTCGTTCATCACCACCGTTTGCCTAGAGCTATTGACGAAGCGATATAGATCGCCGCGCATTTCCACCAGCACCAAATCCAGATTGTGGATGGGCTTGGATAAATTTTCCACCGCCAATGACAAGCCACCCATTGGGCTGACAAAGGCCACGACGTCGGCATTTAGATGCTCGGCGCAATTGCGCAGCAGGGCGTTGAATAAATCATCGCCCTTATCGTGACGCTTGATTTGCTCGTCGATGTTATATACCAAATGCAGTTCTTCATAGCGATCAGATAATTCTTTCGCCATGCCGTTCAACTCCGATTTGAGTTGATACTCGTCTTGTACGGCAGCGGCGATGTCTTCGAATACTTCGGCGATTTGATCCCACTCAACCGGCACCGCATCCGCCTTGGGTGTGGCGGCAAGCAGGCCTAGCCAGCCTATACGTTTGCCGCCTGTGGCCACCACAGGAAAATAAAGCAGGCTTTGCCCAGCCACCAGGTCATGGCGTTGCATGCCGTCACCTTTGCACGGCCAGGTAAAATGTTCCGCTTCGAGGTGCTGCAGTACGGCTGGATAATCACTGCCTTCATTGCGCCAGATCAATTTTCCGTCAGCATCACAAGCGCAAAAGGGCAAAGGTTTGCCCATGACGCGGGTGAGCCAGCGGTGATATTTTCCGAATTCAATTTCTGTGTAGGTGTGATCAGCCATGCTGGTTCCTATCCTGCTTCGTTAGCGAAATATTGTTTCAGCTGGGTAATCAATTTGCGCGGGCTCAGCGGCTTTTCCAGAAATTCCAGGTGAGTCATCGTTTTTACCCAATCGCGTTGGTCGCGTTCGGTGGTTGAAGTCATCACCAGAATGAGAAATTTGCGCGCAGGCATAGTGGCCTGAATATGCTGGCATAATTCTTGGCCGCTCATGCCCGGCATCTGGATGTCGGTAATCAAAACATCCGGCTCGTGTTCGGCAATTTTCTTCAGAGCTTCGTGGCCGTTATTGGCGCTGTCCACCGTGTAGCCTTCGACTTCAAGGTTGAGTTTCAACACCCGGATCACGTGCGGTTGATCGTCCACTATGAGTATGCGGCTCATGTTAAGGCTCCACTGCTCACGCGTATCGGGGCTTTTTTGATGGTCACGGCAAACTCCGTCCCTTTGCCCAGTTCGCTCTGGACGGTTATTTTCCCCTGATGCAATTCCACTATCTCCTTGGCTAAGTAAAGACCTAATCCGTGCCCCCCACGACCCACTGCTTCCGGATTCGCGGCACGGAAAAATTTATCAAACACATGCGCTTGCTCTGCTGGCGCAATACCGATACCGGTATCGCGCACGCGGATGATAATGTGGTCATCGGCTTCTTCTGCACTCAGCATGACGCTGCCGCCCGGTCGGTTATATTTAATCGCATTGGTCAGCAGATTGTTAATGGCGATGCGGAACAAATCTTTATCCAGCGCCACCGGCGCTAAATCAGGCGGTAATTTGGCGACGAATTTCAGATCGTTGCCGCGCCCGCTTTGCGCCAGATTATCGAACGTGTCTTTGAGTAAATCAATCAGGCGCACCAGCTTGCGTTCCAGCGCGATATTGCCCATTTCCATTTTTGAAATCGATAGCAAGTTGTTGATCAACGTGC